>CAYWWL010000070.1:0-8797 GCA_964461925.1 uncultured Caulobacterales bacterium
ATCGTCAAAGCGACGATCGACGCCGCGTGCATTCGTTTGAAGGAGAGACATATGAGCGATGCGCCATCCCCAAGCGACCGTTCGAATTTCGGCCGCCATATTCAAGCGCTCGACAACGCCCACCATCTACACCCGTTCGCCCTGCATCGCGAACTGCGCGAGGCAGGACCTTTGGTGATCACCAAAGGCGAGGGCGTTTATATTCATGACGCTGACGGCCATCGAATATTGGACGGCATGGCCGGCCTATGGTGCACGCAAGTCGGCTACGGCGTGAAGGCGCTCGCCGACGCGGCGTCCCAAGCGATGATGGAGCTAAGCTATTACAATAGCTTCTTCGGCACGACGACGCCGTATCTCGCCGAACTGTCGGCTTTGCTGGCGGAGAAAACGCCGTCGGGCCTCAATCAGATGTTCTATGGCTGCTCAGGCTCCGACGCCAATGACAGCGCGATGAAGCTGATTTGGTATTATTGGAACCTCAAAGGCAAGCCGGAGAAGAAGGAGATCATCAGTCGTGAGCGCGGTTATCATGGCTCGACCATCGCCGCGGGGAGCCTCACCGGATTGCCGCATATGCACGGCATTTTTGATCTGCCGATCGGCCGCGTGCATCATATTGGTCCGACGCCGCATTACTATGAATACGCTGAAGCGGGCGAAAGCGAAGAGGATTTCGGCGCGAGATGCGCTGAGGCCCTGGAAGCCAAGATTATCGAACTGGGCGCCGATCGCGTCGCGGCGTTCATCGCCGAGCCGGTGATGGGCGCAGGCGGGATGATGCCGCCGCCGCCAGGGTATTTCGAGAAGGTCGAAGCGATCTGCAAGAAGCACGACGTGTTACTGTGGTCCGACGAAGTGATCTGCGGTTTCGGTCGCACGGGCGATTGGTTCGGCTGTCAGACCTATGGCTTTCAGCCAGACCTGATGACCATGGCGAAAGGGATCACCAGCGGCTATCAGCCGCTTTCGGCGGTGGCGCTCAGCGACGAGATCGCTGGCGCGCTGGCGGCAGCGGACACTGAAATGGCTCACGGCTTGACCTATCACGGCCATCCGGTGGCTTGCGCCGTGGCGATTCGCAATATCGAGCTGCTCGAGGAAATGCAGCTGATCGGTCCGCGCGGGAAAGAAACGGATGCGTACTTTCTCGAGAAGTTGGCGGCGCTCAACGATCACCGCCTGGTTGGCCAAGCCCGGGGCGTCGGCAAGCTTGGCGCGGTTGAGATTGTCAAAGACAAAGCGTCGAAAGAGCGCTTTCCGGCCGAGGTCGCCGCGGCGAAACTGTGCCGCGCCCGCGCCATTGAGGGCGGTCTGATGACCCGGGCGATCCGCGATAGCGTGATTTTGTGTCCGCCATTGACGGTCGATGAGGGCGACGTCGACCAGATGTTTACGGTCTTGACCGCGGCCCTAAACGCTGCGGCGGACGAGCTTGGCGTCTAACCGCGCTGGGGCGTTGGGCGGCGCGCCTATGATGCGTCGGCCAGCGCCGGGATTCGCCGTCGCAGCATAAGATACATGTAGAGATAAATCAGCATAGCGACGAGCGAGGCGACGCCGCACATGATGAAGACGGCGTTGTATCCGAGATTGTACGCCAGCAGGGTGGCGGCGATGTTCGGCCCGAGAATTTGCCCAAGGCCCTGCGCCCCCGGCATCAGCGCTGCGTAACGGCCCGCCGGATCGACATTGGCGATGGTCGACATCTGATAGACGTCGATAAAGATCCATAGATAATTGAACATGAAAACGCTGATCGTGAAGGTGCGGTTGTCGATGCCGAGCACCAGCATCCAGACGATCAGGGCGTGAATGACGAGGGTGACGAGCAGCGGCCTCGCCAGACCGAACCGGTTGCTAATGACCGTCGCCGTCAGACAGCCGGCGATGCTGAAGAACGAGGCCCAGACGAGAACCGTGCCGACCCAGTCCGGCGTCGCGGAGGTGTCGACGGTGGCGAGCTCAATATAGGTCCAATAGGCGCCGATATTTATATAGACGGCGACGATCGCGCCGAGCACGAGCCATGGCACATAGGCCGGGATCACGATCCTTTCGCCATTGATCTCCGCCACATTGTCGGGCGCGGCCGATTGGTCGTCCGTCTCCTTACGAATAGCGTAAGGCGGAATGCAGCGCACGAATAAGATACCTAGGGCGAACGAGGCC
Source organism: uncultured Caulobacterales bacterium (assembly GCA_964461925.1). GTDB lineage: Bacteria > Pseudomonadota > Alphaproteobacteria > Caulobacterales > Parvularculaceae > MED-G105. The sequence goes on from CAYWWL010000070.1 coordinate 2,173, forward strand.
ATGAAGACGAAATAAATGCCGCTCATCGGCAGCCTGGGCAGAAAATATAGCTCCAAGGCTTGGGAGAAGGCGAAGGCGAACAACAGAAGATTGAAGGTTCGCGCCGGCTTCGACGTCGCCGACAATGTCGCGATGGCGACGCTCGTCAATATGCCGGCGCCGAAGCCCGCGGCGAGGCGTAGCATGAGGACGGGTTCGTAGTCGGTGAAGACGATGCACAGCCCGTTCATGGCGATGGCGAACGCGCCCGACGCGATGATTAGCAAGCGTCGATCGAAACGCGTGATCAGCCATGCGGTTAAGACCGAACCGAGCGACAGGCCGCCGAGGTCCGCGCCGGCGACCCTGCCGACTTGCGACTCGGTGAATCCCAGCTGATTGACCCAGGCCGAGCTGATCACTGGGATCCCCACCAAAACCGCATACCCCGCTAATGCGAGATAAAGGGCGACCGTCACCGTCCGCCAATCGTCAAAAATATTCTTCTCGTCGTCTGCGCGATGCGGTTGTTCGGACATGGTCGCTCTTATTTTTTCAGGAGGCCGGCCGTTCGAAACGGCGGGCGCGGGGGTCGGTTGGCGCAGGCGTCACATTCGCAGCCCAAGATTTCGTCAGTGATAAGAGCGATAACGCGCCGCTAGCGCGCAGGCGGCGCTGGGACAATGGCGAGTTGGGCGCGGATCCAGTCATGCATCGACTTTAGACCATATTCTTCAGGCATCAAGACGCCTTGTTCGAACGGCGCGGCGTGCATGCCTTGCTGGTTCAATTCGCACACGACGCCATCCTCTTCCTGAACCTTAATCAGAAAATCCGTAAACCGCGTCTTGTCGTAGCTTGGATCCGCCAATGCGTCCTTGGTGAACAGCCAATCGATCGACAATTCGATCTCTTCGGGGCCACGCGGCAGGAAACGCACCACGCGGCCGTGATCCATATGAATGGCGACATAGGTCGAGGGCGGCAGGTCGGCGTAGGTGACGCGCCGCGCGATATCCTCCTCCGAAAGGCCGTTCATGCTCACGCCCTGGGCAGATCCGTCGGTAGACCAGGTCTCGGCGCCGTCGACGACCCCGCCGCGATATTTCGGATCAGGATTGGACGCGTGGTCGCGCCAGTCCGGGCGATCCTTTTCGTCCAATAGGCCGCGCTTATAGATCGGCACCAAGGCGGTAAGGGCCGGATGAGTCTCCGGGCAATGCAGACATTCGTTGTAATTGTCCCAATAGGTCTTCCAATTGCAGTTGATCCGCTTCGACCATGTCGCGCCGACCACAAGATCCTCGATCGGGAAGTTCTTAAGCAACGCCGCGCCGTCCTCGATAAAGGCGTCGTCGGACCACGCGGCGTCCTTATCGAGGTTGATGAAAACGAGGCTGCGCCAGATTTTTAAGGCGACCGGGAACAGGCCGAAATCGGACTTGTCGAACCCTTCAGGTTCTTGGAATGACGTGGTCGCCACCAACCGACCGTCATCGGCGGCGTAACACCATTGATGATAGGGGCAGGTGATGGTCTTGCCGCGAGCGACGCCGCTGGGCTCTGTGAAGAGGACCGATCCGCGATGGCGACATGCATTGTGGTACGCGGCGAGGGCGCCGTCGCTCGTGCGGATGATGACGACGTTTTGGTCGCCAATTTTCATCGTTCTAAAAGCGCCAGGCTCATCCAGGGTTTCGGCCTTGCAGACATAGAGCCAATGGCGGCCCCAGATTTCACGCAGTTCGGTTTGATATTGCGCCGGATCATAATACCAGTGCGCCGGAATCGTTGGCGTAAGCGTATCTAAGGCATTGTAATTTTTGGTCATTTTTCGATCCGTAACGTCGAAGGAGAGGCTGGTCGGCACGCCGCCAATCCAAAGCTTGGCGCAAATTTCGCAGAAATTTATTTGAGCGCTCAGATAAATTTACTACACCATTGCTAGCCGAGGCAATTCGTCGGCGCGAAAATGCGCCAAGATCCCGCGATTTGCGGCCATGAGAGGAGCGTCCATGCCGACTGAGGTGCGAACCAGCAAAAAGAGGATTGAAAACGCCGCTGCGCGGCGGCGACAGATTCTCGAGGCCGCGCTTGCGTCGATCGAGGAAAAAGGCTTGTCCGGAACCACGCTCGCGACGGTGGCGTCAAAGGCGGGGTTAAGCCAGGGAGCGACGGTCTTTTATTTTGAATCGAAGGACCAATTGTTCGTCGAAGCGTTTCGCATGTTATGCGCTGACTATCGCGACTCCTGGATGCGAATCGTCGACGCGGACTATGCAGACCCAATCGAGCGGCTTTTGGCGTTCATCTTTTTCGACATCGACGAAGAGACCGGGGTCGGCGCGGGCACGGCCGCCTGGTTCGCTTTTTGGGGCGAGGCGCGGTCGCGCGCCGATATCGCTGCGATCGCCGAACGGCAAACTGCGGATCGCCATGACTATTTGCGCAGACTGTCCGAACAGGCGCGCGCCAAAATGCAAGCTGATCAGTGGACGATCGATTCCTTCGTCAAAGTGGTCGAAGCGCTGTCGGACGGCTTATGGCTGCAGATTCATATCTCAGACAGCCGTGACGCCGTCGTCAGCGCTTGTCAGTCAATGGCGGACTATCTGACGACAGTGTTCCCGAGCGAGAAGAAGAAAATCCACGCTTACGCTAAACGCGTGACCGGTTAGAACGCCTGAGCCGTGCGCCGGCGCGCAAGAAAAAGGCCGGCGCTCGAATATCGAACGCCGGCTGAATTTCTCGGAGAATTGTTTTTCTAGTTAGAACGACTTCCTGACGGTCAGCGTGTATTCGCGCGGTCGCGCCGTATACACCCTATTGTCGGGGAAACGTGGCGGATTGAAGTAGACGGGCCGCTCGTTCCACAAATTGTTGACTGCGAAGCTGAGCGTCAAATCGTCTCTGACCACCCCAAGGCCGATTCGACCAAGATCATACGACGGCTGAACGCGCGGCACCGGCCCTAGATTGCCGGTTAAGAGCAGCGATCCGGACGTGCCGTTGAACTGCTCGCCGACATAGGTGTAGTCGAAGCGGGCGTAGCCTTCGCCGCCGAGGATTGGCGCCGGGAAGGTTTTCTCAATACCGAGATTAAATTTCCAATTCGGCGAGAGCGGCAATTCTTCGCCGTCTTCGAGCAAAGTCACTGGACCGTTCGGCGTCGCCAGCGTCACCTCTTCCACGGACTTAGCGTCGATGAAGGCGAAGGATCCGTCGAAGGAGAACGAATCGGTGACGGCGTAATCCCAATTGGCCTCAATGCCGTCGATGGTCGCTCGGCCGGCGTTCAGGATGATCGATCCAAAGCCGAAGTCGAGGGTCGGGTCATTGGCGTTGATCTGCAGATCTCGCCAAACCATATGATAAGCGGAGAGGTTGAGGGTCAGCTTGTTGTCGAGCAATGTCGACTTCACGCCGATTTCGTAATTGATCAATTTGTCCGAGCCATATCGCCGCGGCGCGGTACTCCCTGGACGGAGAATGTTGCCGCCGCCGGTTCTGAAGCCGGATGAACGCGTGAAGTACATCAATACGTCGTCGTTCATTTCATAGGTCAGGGTGGCGAGGGTCACGAACCCGTCGTCCGGCGCTTGCGCCGTTCGCGGCAAGAGATTGCCTTGGCCGTCGGTCTGACAGCCGCTTGTCTCGTCGTCCGGATCGATGAAGTCACACGTGAAGACGAAATTGCCGTCGTTCACGACCGTGAGATATTTGTTGGTTTGGTCGATGTCGAAATAGCGCGCGCCCCCGAGGACGCTGAGGCCATCTGTGATCTCAAATCCAACTTCGGCGAACACGGCCCATTGCTCAATCGTGTCGTCGGAGACGCCTTGATACTGAATGCCGGGTTCGTTGATGGTGGTGCCGTAATAGGCGTTGATGTACGCCGCGAGGCTGTTCGACCAGCCGTTCGTCTGGGCGCGGAAGTCAAAATCGTCAGTGAACTTCTCATAATAGGCGCCGGCCATCCAGACGATCTGGCTATCCTCTTTCGAGGTCAGGCGCACTTCTTGGGCGAAACGAGTGGTTTCAGTGTCGATTGTCGAGAAGACGCTTGGATCGGTGAATTCGGTCGCGGCGTAGTAGCTCGCGCCGGCCGGCGCAAAGCCGGTGATGCCGCTCTGATAGGCCGCGAACACATAGGCGGTGTCGCCTTGAGCGAAGTAAGCGTTTTGCGCCAAGCCGCCATTGGCGAGGAATGGCGACCAATAGGCCGATGAGTCGAATTGATAGAAGAAGTCGCGATCGAAATAGCTGGTCGAAGAGGTGAAGTCGGCGAAGCCGAGATCGCCTTCGACTTTAAACAGCGTCGCGTACCATTCGTCGCGGGTGAATTCGTCGTTGAAGCGAACGGTTTGAAGGTCTCCGATCGACGGGTTGTAGGCCGCGACGCCTTCCGAATCCGCGTCTTGCCATTGGACCATGGCCGTGGCGGTCCATTTCTCGGTGACGGCCCATTTCAACGCCGCCCGCACGCCGGTGACTTCATAGTCGCCGATATTGTCCTCGACGAAGCCGTCATTGGAAATATTGTTGCGAGTGACGTTAGCGGCGCCTGGGCCAAAGATATTGTCGATTGCGGCGTTCTCGCCAGCGACCGGATAGGAGTGGGTCAGCGCCGAGGTGCCGGCGACGTTATCGATGTAGCCGCCTTCGCGCGCGTGCCACGCGGCGATCCGCAAGGCCACCACGTCTTTCTTGATCGGGACGTTGATTGCGCCGGAGAAATCATAGCTCTCGTCGCCGTCTTCAAGCACCGAACCGGATGCTTCGACGAACCCGCCGAATTCCGACAGGTTGGGCGCGTTGGTGACATATTTCAGCGTGCCGGACTGGGAGCTTGCCCCATAGGTGGTCGGCTGCGGCCCGGAGACAGCTTCCAAGCGTTGCATGTCGACGAGGCGTATCTCAGGGTTTTGCCCTTCGAGCTGCATGGGGATTTCGTCGAGATACAGCGCCGAGGAAGAGGTGCCATTAAAGGATTCCGCGGTCGTGGTCGCGCCCCGGAAGACGATGATCGATTGGCCGGGGAGGAACTGCGAATAACTCAAAGACGGCAACCGCAGTGCGTAGTCTTCGAGCGACTTCAGCGCGCCTTTGACCTGGTCTTCCTCGCTAAACGCCTGAACGCTGAGGGGAACGTCCTGCAGGCTTTCCGCCCGTTTCCGCGCCGTCACGATGATTTCGTCTCTGTCCGCGACCTGGGCGTACGCCGGCGTCGCCGCGAGTACGAAAATCATTGCTGCAGTCGAGACGCTATTTTCCAGATTAGACTTCATCTCAATCCCCTTAGAAGTTCGCCCGATCGGTGTTCCCATCGCGTGTGACAATGGCGGTCATAATCAGACTAATGTGATCTCGTTTTCGGGCGCAACGTTTTCGGGGAATCTTATTCAATTCCTTACCCCCTGTGGCGGGAAAACCGCATGCCTTATGGCGTTGCTGCGCTGCGCTAGAAACGGCTGCGTGAGCACGAAAATCGTGCCAATTACCATCTCAGATGATGCGCCTCGTCGGGCGACCGGCCGAGATGTGGGATCGCCGAAAACTTTCGAGACAAGCGCTCGGACGGGATTGGTTGTTTGCGCGCACGGGCGACGGCGGCGCGACGCAGCGCCGCTTGACTCTGATATGGGGCGCCGAAATAGTCGAACGAAATCAAGACATAGACCGACGTTGGGTCATTGGGGTTACGATACATGTCGCCAGACGAACTAGCCAAACTCCGCGCGGTGTTTGGGCGAATAGTTGCGATGATTCAGGAAGGCCGTCCGGCCGAAGCGGAAGTCGTCGCGCAGCAGATTCTCAGCAACAATCCGAATGAGCCTAACATTTTGCGTCTGCTCGGCGTCGCGCAACTGCGCCAGGGGAAGTTGCAAGAGGCGGAAAAAACACTTTCTTTATGCGTGAAGCTAACGCCGCAGCTGGCGGCCGCCCAGGAGCAATACGGCGCCGCATTGGCTGGGCTCGGCAAGCTCGACGAGGCGGAGCGGGCCTTGCGCAAGGCTCTGCAGCTCGACCCGAAACTCTCTTCTGCGTACAACAAACTCTCGAACGTCTTGGCCCTGCAAGGCAAGGCCAAGGAATCGCAGACCGCCCTTGGGCGGGTGTTCGAACTTAATCCGCATGCTGCTCAAACCAAAGAGGCGATGACGCATCTGCATCATGGCCAATTGGACGAAGCGCGAATCAAGGCGCGCGCGGTATTGCGTCAAGACGCCGACAATGCCAACGCCCTATACGTGCTTGGCGGCGTCGCCATGGCGCAAGAGGCGTTCAACGACGCCGAGGCCTTGCTGCGCCGAACCACGGACGTCGCGCCGGATTTTCCCTTCGCGTGGGGGCAATTGGCGATGGCGCTCAGCAAACAGCGCAAGCACGACGAGGCGGCGCAGGCGGCGGAAAAGGCGATGTCCATCGACCCGGCGCATCCTGAGTGGCCGAACATCTTAGGCAACATCCATCTGCTCGCTGGCGACGAAGAAGCGGCGCTGGAAGCCTTTAAACGGTCAGCGCAGATCAAGCCTGACCATACCGGCGCCCGGGTCGGCATGGGGCACATTTACAAGACCCTCGGCCAACAAGACCTGGCGATCGAGAACTATCGCGCCGCCACGCGGTCACGGCCTGACATGGG
>CAYWWL010000071.1:0-8797 GCA_964461925.1 uncultured Caulobacterales bacterium
ATCGACGTCATAGGCGCGGCTTGCGGTCGCCGGCGTATCGTTGAACTTGCACGCCATGGCGCCCATGGCGTCGAACAGGTTGGCCATGGACCAATCCAGTTCTTCGCCGCCGCCGGCGAACATCACGTCTTGCTTGCCCCACATGATCTGCTCGGCCGCGGCGCCGATGCAGTGCACAGACGTCGCGCATGCGGATGAAATCGAATAATTAACGCCAAGAATCTTGAACAGCGTGGCGAGCGTGGCCGAATTGGTCGACGACATCGCCTTCGGCACCACGGTCGGGCCGATTTTCTTCGTCCCGCCGGTGGCGCGGGTCTTATCCGCCGCTTCGACGATCGCGCGGGTCGACGGGCCGCCCGAGCCCATGATGATGCCGGTTTTCGGGTGGCTGATTTCGTCCGGCGCGAGGCGCGAATCCTTCAGCGCCTCTTGCATGGCGATATAGTTCCAGCCGGCGCCTTCGCCCATGAACCGCCGCGTGCGACGATCGAGAGTCTCTTCGACATCGATTTTTGGTCGCGCTTCGACCTGGCATTTGAAGCCCAGCTCTTGGAACATGGGCGATACATCGACGCCGGACGTTCCTTCCTTCAAGGCCCGCGTGACCTCAGCGACATTGTCGCCGATGGACGAGACAACGCCCATGCCAGTAATCGCTACGCGTCGCATCAATACCACCTCACTCTTTCATACCGCCCACAGTACATATACGGAGCGTTCGCGCGCTGTTGACGGTCTAGAGTCCAGCGGCGAGTTGTTCGTCGGAAAACAGGCCGACGCGGAGGTCCTTAGCCTGATAAATTTCGCGATCATCCGCAAACATACGACCATCGCCGATGCCGAGAATCATCGGTCGCGTCATGATGCGTCGAATGTCGATTTCATAGCGTACTTGCTTCACCGACGGCGTCACCATGCCGCTGAATTTCACGTCTTTGGCGCCGAGGGCGCGGCCGCGGCCAGGCAGGTCCGACCAGGTGAGAAAGAAGCCGACCAATTGCCAAAGCGCGTCAAGACCAAGGCTCCCCGGCATCACCGGATCGCCTGGGAAGTGGCACTCGAAAAACCAAATATCCGGATGAACGTCAAGTTCGGCGACGACCTGGCCTTTGCCATACGGTCCGGAGGAATTGTCCATGTGGGTGATGCGATCGAACATCAACATCGGCGGCACTGGCAATTGCGCCGAGCCCGGACCGCGAAGCCCATTATATCCACATTCCAACAGCTCTTCGCGTGTGTAGCTCGATTTTCCAGTCATTCGCTCGCATTACCATTGTCAGGGGCCGCCAGCCCTGGGCGCTGCCCTGGATCGGCGACTATTTCAGATCGCAAAATAGCGCCAGCTCCCGCCAACGCATCGCGTGGGAGATCGCTACAGGAATTTTTCTCGCGTTGGTAGGGGGCGCGGGCGAACGCGTCAATCTAGGGCCGCATTGTGCGCCGCAAAAGCGGCCATGGGATCGCCGCCCCAGAAATCAGCCGCCAGCGCCCAGCCTTTGGCGCCATTGACCGAGATCAGCACCCATTCCCGGTCGACATCGTCGGTTTGCCGGCGATCGACCGGCGCAAGGACGCCCTTGCCCAACGTCGCCCGCACCGGCGAGGTCGGATCGCGCCGGGCGAATAAGCGGACTTCGCTATGGGCGCGCAGGTGGGTTTGGGCGGTTAGGGTGGTGTGGAAAGCCCAGCATTCATCCCCGGCCATGTCGCGGATTTTGCGCCAATGGTCCGGGGTCGCGGCCACCACCAGCACCGGCTCGCCGCGCTGGCTGAAAATAAACCGGATCGGATGGCTTTTGCTGGGGCCTTGCCGGCAATTGGTTTTTTGACCGCTAAGACTAACGAAGCGCGGCACCGGAAATCCCGATGGCGTGTCCCGGCGCATGGTGACGTTCACGGCGCCATAAGCGCGCTTCGCCCCGGCGCCCGGCTCCACCGATTGGGCCGTCGCCGTCGGCGCGCCGATTACGGCCAACGCCAGCGCCATCCCCCGCAACCTGCGGAAAAACTCATCCATTTTCGACGCCCCCGTCCCGCTGCTCGCCATAGCGAACAATTATCGTTCTGGTGTAATCTACGAGGCGTGTTAACACCCAGTTAACCTAGGCTAAGAATTCCCAAGCGACGGCGAAGCAAACCGATGTCGAATAAGAGCTTAAAAGTAGCGGTGACGAGAAAACTGCCGCAGGCGACCGAGGCGCGGTTGAGCGATTTGTTCGACGTCACCTTGAGCGAGTCCGAAACGCCATTGCCCCGGGAAGAAATAATTCAGCTGGCGAAAACTCACCACGTCCTCGCTGCGACCCTTGGCGATCATCTCGACGATTCCTTCTTCAGCGAACCAGATCTCGCCGTGAAGCTGGTCGCCAATTTCGGCGCCGGCGTCGACCATATCAATGTGCAAGCGGCGCAGAACCGCGGAATCACCGTGACCAATACGCCGTCGGTCCTAACCGAAGACGCCGCCGATATGGCGATGTCCCTCTTGCTCGCGGTGCCGCGCAGAATGGTGGAAGGGGTCGACGCCCTGCGTCGCGGCGAATTCCATGGATGGTCGCCCACGTGGATGCTCGGCCGCCGCGTTCGCGGCAAGAAGCTTGGCATTATTGGCCTTGGCCGGGTCGGTCAGGCGATCGCCCATCGGGCGAAAGCCTTCGGACTGTCGATCCATTATCACAATCGACACCGGATCAATCCCCATGTGGAGGAAGATCTGGCGGCGACTTATTGGGACAGTCTCGACCAGATGCTGGCGCATATGGACATTGTCTCGGTGAATTGCCCGCACACGCCCGGCACGTTTCATCTCCTTTCGCGGCGACGCCTGGAGTTGCTGCAGCCGCACGCGTTCTTGGTCAATATTTCCAGGGGCGAGATCATCGACGAAGACGCCCTGGCCGACATGCTCGAAGACGGGCGCTTGGCCGGCGCCGGCCTTGACGTGTTCGAAAAGGAATCCGGCCCGTCGAGCCGCCTCCTGCACGCACCGAACGTCGTCCTGTTGCCGCATATGGCGTCGGCCACCGTCGAAAGCCGGCTGGAGATGGGCGAGCGTGTACTGATCAACATCAAGATGTTCGCCGATGGCCATAAGCCGCCGGATCGGATCATTGTCGGGCTGTAAAACGCCTCAATAGACTGGATCAGGCCGGCGCCGCGGTGTCGGAAATCAAGGCCCAGATCGCGTCTTCCGCGCCTTGCGGGTCGTCTACGCCCGACATCAACATATCGCCCTGGGAGCGAATCCCGTCTTCGCTTCGGCGGCCCAACGCCTTAACGGTGCCACGACCGTTTCGGAAGCGATGGGTTTCGACGCCGCGCAAAATTTCCGGCGACCACACCTTGGTGCGGCCTTGTAGATTGAACATGCCAGGCCCGACCCGTAGTTCGACGATGCGCTGGTTGGTGACGACATAGCCCGACGCCGCCGCCTGCAATGCGGCGAGCAATGGCGCGGCGAGCATGCCAAGGCCGATTAGAAAAAACGGCGCGCCGAACAGCGGCAAGGCCCAAGCAAGGTCCCGGGGCAAGCCTTCGATAGGCGCGCCGCCAAGCGCGCCGGCCAAGGCGACCGAGATCCAAGCGACGCTGAATAGCGTCCACGGGGTGGCGAACAACCAGATTGGCGTCGCCAGCAAAAAAGCGCGCACCGGCGAGGGCCGCCCCGCCCACCGAACGAATTCATTCGGACGGATCAGGGTTTCTGCCGCGATCGTCAGATCGTCGTCAAAATCGAACCGCTCTAACATTGGCGCAGTATCGCGCGGAAACGTAAAACCGCGGTTTAATCAGCGGCGATCAGATCATCTGGCCGCTCAAGGCCGCCGCAGTCGGGACATGCGGGATCCCGCGGGACGGTCACGCGCCGCGCCTCCTGGCTGAGACCGTCATAGATCAGCAACCGACCGATTAACGGCTCGCCCAAGCCCAGGATCAGCTTCAGCGCTTCTAGCGCCGCCATCGATCCAAGAATCCCGGGCACCGGCCCGAGCACCCCTTGCTCGAGGCAATTGACGGCGACGTCGGCCGGCGGCGCGTCAGGCACCAAGCAGCGATAGCAAGGATGGTCGCCGGCATAGGGCGCAAATGCGGCCACTTGACCGCCATAGCCGCCAATCGCGGCGGAGACCAAGGGAACTCGCGCAACCATGCAAGCGCGATTGAGCACGAACCGGGCGTCGAAATTATCAACCCCTTCGATCACCAAATCAGCGCTGGCGATCAGGCCATCCGCATTATCCGCGGCGACCCGGGCGCTGTGCGCCGTGGCGGCGCAGTCGGGATTGATCGCGCGGGCGGCGGCGGCGGCGCGCTCAGCTTTGGACGCGCCGATATCGTCCGTGGCGAAGATCACTTGACGCTGCAAGTTGGAGACGTCGACCACGTCGTCATCGACGATCTCAAGAGCGCCAATTCCAGCCGCAGCGAGATACTGAATAATCGGCGCGCCAAGGCCGCCGGCGCCGACCACCACAATTTTTGCGGCGGCCAGTTTTTGCTGCCCCTGGGCGCCAACCTCCTTCAATAGGATATGGCGCAGATAGCGGCGGCGTTGCTCAGGCCCCAGCACGCAACCCACCCGTCGAGCCGAATCCGCCGGCCCCGCGTTCGGTCGCGTCGAGCTCGTCGACTTCCTCAAAGCGCGCCTGGAACACTGGGGCGAACACCAGTTGCGCAATGCGATCGCCGCGCTGGATCACCACCGGCTCGGCGCCATGATTGATCAAGATCACTTTCATTTCGCCGCGATAGTCGGCGTCGACGGTGCCGGGCGCGTTGACGCAGGCGATCCCATGCTTAGCAGCGAGGCCCGAGCGCGGCCGCACTTGAATTTCCCAGCCCGGCGGCAACGCCATGGCGAGCCCGGTGGGGATCATCGCCCGCTCGCCGGTCCTCAGCGTGATCGGCGCATCGACCGGCAAGGCGGCGCAGATATCGCACCCCGCAGCGAGCGCGGTGGCGTAGAACGGGATCGGCAAATCGCCTGCATGGGGTAAGCGTTTGACGTTCACAAGCGGACCGTTGCCGTCGGACATGGGCTGTATTCCTTATTTCTTCGCCAGGCGCGCCCACGGGGGGTGAACGCTAGCGCTTTAGGCGCTGGCGTCTTGGCCCTAAGGCGGATATAGACGCGGCGCGGGTCAACGCCTAGGGTGCGCTGCCGCAATTGCGGCTATGCACAGGCGATAGCCGATTTTCATGAAACTGGAAACGCATTGACCCAGCTCGATATCACCAGCGCGCCGTCGACGGCGCCGATCAATCTGATTGGCATGGACCGCCAGGCCCTCGCCGCTGCGTTGGTTGAGCGCTGCGGCGTCGAGCCGAAAAAAGCGCGCATGCGCGCCAATCAGATTTGGCGCTGGGTCTATAACGCAGGCGTCGTCGATTTCGACGCCATGACCGACATTGGCAAAGAGCTGCGCGCCGCCTTGGCGGACGCGTTCGTCATCGCCCGGCCAATGGTGTTGGATCGGCAGGTCTCCGTCGACGGCACGCGCAAATATCTTTTCGGCTTCGGCCCTGGGATCGAGATCGAGACCGTGTTCATACCCGGCGTCGGCCGCGCCGGCGCCTTGTGCGTATCGAGCCAGGTCGGCTGCACCCTGACCTGCACTTTCTGCCACACCGGGACGCTAAAACTCGTCCGCAACCTCACCACGGCGGAAATCGTCGGCCAGGTGATGGCGGCGAAAGACGATCTCGGCGAATGGCCAAGCGGCAAAGACGATCGCGACCTCTCGAATATCGTCTTTATGGGGATGGGCGAGCCGCTTTATAATCTCGAGAACGTCGCGCCGGCCATCGACTGCATTTCCGACGGCGACGGCGTTTCGATTTCCCGGCGCCGGATCACCGTATCCACGTCCGGGGTCACGCCGGAATTCCAACGCCTCGGCGAATCCACCAACGCCATGCTCGCGATCTCGTTGCACGCCACGCACAACGACCTGCGCGACGAGATCGTCCCGATCAATCGCAAATATCCGATCGCCGAGCTGCTCGACGCCTGCCGCGCCTATCCCGGCGTCTCCAACGCTCGTCGGATTACGTTCGAATACGTGATGCTCAAAGGGATCAACGACAGCCTCGCCGAAGCGCGAGATCTCGTCAAACTCCTGAAGAACATTCCTGCGAAGATCAATCTCATCCCATTCAATCCCTGGCCGGGCGCGCCCTATGAATGCTCCTCTTGGGAGCAGATCGAAGCCTTCGCCGACATCGTCAACCGCGCCGGATACGCCTCGCCGATCAGAACGCCGCGAGGCCGCGATATTTTTGCTGCATGCGGACAATTAAAATCGCAAAGCGTGAAGGAACGCGCCAGCGAACGACGCAAGCGCGAAAAGGCCGAAGCCGAGGCCTAACCCCACCAAAGGAGACCCCATGGCCGACAAACCGGAAATCAAAAAAGTCGTGCTCGCCTATTCGGGCGGCCTCGACACGTCGGTGATCCTTAAATGGCTGCAGGTCGCCTATGACTGCGAAGTCGTGACCTTCACCGCAGACCTCGGCCAGGGCGAAGAGCTGGAGCCGGCGCGGCGCAAGGCCGCGCGCGCGGGGGTCAAGGAAGACGCGATCTATATCGAAGACTTGCGCGAAGAATTCGTCCGCGAATTCGTCTTTCCAATGATGCGCGCCAATGCGCTTTACGAAGGCGAATATCAGCTCGGCACGTCGATCGCGCGCCCGTTGATTTCAAAACGTCTCGTCGAGATCGCCCATGAAACCGGCGCCGACGCGATCGCCCATGGCGCCACCGGCAAAGGCAATGACCAGGTCCGTTTCGAGCTCGCCGCTTACGCCCTCGATCCAAGCATCAAAGTGATCGCGCCTTGGCGCGAGTGGGACCTTAATAGCCGGCAGAAACTAATCGCCTTCGCCGAACAGCATCAGATCGAAATCGCCAAGGACAAGCGCGGCGAAGCGCCATTCTCCGTGGACGCAAACCTTCTGCATACGTCGTCTGAGGGCAAAGTATTGGAAGATCCGGGCGAACCCGCGCCAGACTACGTCTATCAGCGCTCGGTGGCGCCGGAGGACGCGCCCGATGCGCCGGAACTGATCACAATCGGCTTCGAGGCCGGCGACGCCGTGTCGATCGACGGCGAAGCCATGTCTCCGGCGACGCTGTTGACGCGGCTCAATGAATTGGGCGGCAAGCATGGGGTCGGCCGGCTCGATTTCGTCGAGAACCGTTTCGTCGGCATGAAATCCCGCGGGGTCTATGAAACCCCAGGGGGCGCGGTGCTGCTCGCGGCCCACCGCGGCATCGAACAGATCACCCTCGACCGCGGCGCCGGCCATCTCAAAGACGAAATCATGCCGCGCTACGCTGAGTTGATTTACAACGGCTTCTGGTTCTCGCCGGAGCGCGAAATGCTGCAGGCGCTGATCGACAAGAGCCAAGTGAATGTCTGCGGCGAGGTGGTGATCAAGCTCTACAAAGGCTCAGCCACCGTGGTCAGCCGAACCTCGCCGAAGTCGCTGTATTCCGCCGCTCATGTCACCTTCGAGGAAGACGCGGTCTACGACCAGGCGGACGCTGAAGGCTTTATCAAGCTGAACGCCCTGCGGCTGAAACTCCTGTCGCGGCAAAAAGACCGCGGCTAACGCCCAATCGCGCCACCAGCATGGTGGTAGAACACGGCGCAATTTCAAGGTAGTAGACGTTAACGGCCAATCTTATTGAAGGCCCGTCTCAGCGCCCTTCGCCCACGCCTTTCCGGCGAGGGCGCGCCCCATTGGCGGGAAAGCGGCAGTCTGGCTTTCCGGAAGGCGAATGAACCGCTATAGTTACTGGAATGCGGCGCTATCCGGGGTGGGGCGCGCCGATCTGGCGGTGTTTTTGGCCATTGGGGATCTAGGTTATGGGCAGCAGAATTGAAGCGATTTTCGGCGGGATCTTGGTCCTTTTCGTCATTGTAGCGGCCGTGGTCGCCATCCTTTCATTCCCAAACCGCGGCGCTAAACCGAAGGCCGTCGCCGACGCAGGCGACCCAATCGCGCAGATTCAAGAGCAACTGGCCGACGACAAGCCGGGCCGCTTGATCTGCAAATGCTACGACGCCGGCTTCACCCTCGCGGGCACAAATGTCAGCGTACTGTCTTCAGAATATCGCACCGGCTATGAGCAATGCCGCGCCCTCGGCGCGCAGCAAGGCGCCAGCGCCTGGACCGACGGCTGGAACGCGCGTTTGTCGGCGAAGCCTTATGAAGCCAGCTGCCGGTCTTACATTCGCGCCAAAGGCTACTAACCGTCCCCATCAAGACGGATGAACGGCGCGCGCCGCCAATTGGCGCGTCACCCTTCTGCGCGCGGCGGCCTCGCCAAAAGCTCGACGACGATTTCCGGCAAGGCGCGCACGCCTGAGACAAGATCAGCCACGGCGCGCGAAATCGGCATCTCCACGTCATATTGATCCGCAAGCAAACAGATCGCGTCGGCGGTCGCCGCGCCTTCGCTGATCGACGCCCGTTCGCGCAACACCGCGGCGGCGGCGGCGCCTTCGCCAAGCGCCCGGCCGAGGGACATATTGCGCGACGTCGGCGAGGTGGCGGTGAGGATGAGGTCGCCAAGACCGCTTAGGCCCGCCATGGTCTCGCTGGACGCGCCCATGGCTTTGCCCAAGCGTTGAAACTCCGCGAAGCCGCGGGAGATCACCGCAGCGCGCGCGCTTTCGCCAAGCCCAGCGCCGTCGACGGCGCCCGCGGCGATCGCCAGGACATTCTTGATCGCCCCGCCCAAGGCGACGCCGACCATGTCTTCGCTGGAATTCAGACGTGTGCT
>CAYWWL010000072.1:0-8702 GCA_964461925.1 uncultured Caulobacterales bacterium
CGAGAGCCGTTATCCGCCCTTCATCGCCTCGGTCTATCTCCTGCGAGAGAGTCTCGAGGAGGGCCGTGGTTCTGCGGCCATACAGCGGCTTCGCATCGAGCGGGGGCGTTACTGGCTCGAGCGCGTCATCGCGTTTCAAATTCCCCCTGGCGCGGCTCGATCCGGCTCCAGGGGGAATTCGACTGGGATTGGCTCGATCGCGCCATCGCCGTTCTCGCCGACGCCGGCCTCGACGTGATCCTGTGCACGCCTACCGCGACGCCGCCGAAATGGCTCGTCGACGCGCATCCAGACATTCTCGCCGTCGACGCCGAAGGCCGCCCTCGCCGGTTCGGATCTCGGCGCCATTATTGTTTTTCGTCGGAGACCTACCACGCGCAAAGCGCCCGCATCGTCGACGCGATCGCGGCGCGCTACGGCGGCCACCCCGCCGTGGTCGCCTGGCAAACCGACAATGAATACGGATGTCACGATACCGTGGTCAGTTATTCGCCAGCCGCGGCGCGCGCGTTCCGGCGATGGCTCGAAATCCGATATGGCCATGTCGAAGCGCTCAACGTCGCCTGGGGAAACGTGTTTTGGAGTCAGGAATACGGCGCCTTCGACGCGATCGATCCGCCAAACCTGACCACCACTGAACCAAATCCAGCGCATGCGCTCGACTATCGCCGTTTCGCCTCTGATCAAGTGGTCGCCTACAATCGCATGCAGGTCGACATTCTTAAGAAGTACGCTCCTGATAAGGATGTTTTCCATAACGCCATGGGATTCTTCTTCGACTTCGATCATTTCAAGCTCGGCGAGGATCTGGACGGCATTGGATGGGACAGCTATCCGCTCGGCTTTCTCGACGTCGCGCCGTTCCCGCAAGCCGACAAGCAGCGGTTCATGCGTCAAGGACATCCGGATTTCGCCGGGTTCTTCCATGACCTTTATCGCGCCTGCGGCGGCGGCCGATGGCGGGTTTTGGAGCAGCAGCCGGGGCCGGTGAATTGGGCGCACCACAATCCCGCGCCTTTGCCGGGCATGATCGCCCTGTGGAGCTTCGAGGCGATCGCCCATGGCGCCGAGACCGTCAGCTATTTCCGCTGGCGCCAGGCGCCGTTCGCACAAGAACAAATGCACGCTGGGCTTGAGCGACCCGATGGCTCGCCCGCCCAGGGCAAGCGCGAAGCCGCCAGCGTGCGAGACGCCTTGCGCTCCCCGGATCTTGCGGCGTTAGAACTTCGCGGCTGCGCGACCGGGGACGCCGACGTCGCCATCCTCTTCAGTTACGAGGCCCAATGGTTGTTCGAAACCCAACCCCAAGGGGCGGCGTGGTCCTATGTTCAATTGGTCTACGAATGGTATTCAGCGCTGCGACGGTGCGGCCTTAATGTCGACTTTTTGTCGCCGAACCATGATTTCGACCGTCATCGTCTAATCTTGGCGCCGTCATTGCCGTTCGTGGATGACGCTCTCGCGGCGAAAATGCAAGCCTCGCCGGCGCGCTTTATTCTCGGGCCGCGCAGCGGCTCGCGCGAGCGCCCCTGCAGCCTGCCGTCGACGTTGCCGCCTGGGGCTCTGCGCGACCTTGCGCCCGTGACCGTAAGCCATAGCGAAAGCTTCCCGCCTGCTCACCGGGAGCGCGGCGCCTGGGACGGACAAGCCGTGGCGGGCCGCGTTTGGCTTGACCATGTGGAGACTGAGCTTACGCCGCTCGTCGCGAGCGACGACGGAGCCGGGCTTCTATTCGAGCACGGGTCAATCCAATGGCTCGCCACCGTGCCGGACGAGACGTTTCTTGGCGCGCTTCTAATGCGCGCCCTCGCCGCCGCCGACATCGCCGTCACGCCGATGCCCGATGGCCTCCGGGCCCGCCGTCATGGCGGCGCGATCTGGCTGTTCAATTACGCGCCGGAGCCAATAGATGCGCCCGCGAGCCTGTGTCCCGATCCCGCCGCCTTCATTTACGGCGGCCCGCAGATCCCGCCAGCGGGCGTCGCCATCTACCGCCCCGCCGACTGAACGAGGTTTCGACGC
Source organism: uncultured Caulobacterales bacterium (assembly GCA_964461925.1). GTDB lineage: Bacteria > Pseudomonadota > Alphaproteobacteria > Caulobacterales > Parvularculaceae > MED-G105. Next base: position 2,023 of record CAYWWL010000072.1, read on the forward strand.
CGCCGTCGCGATCCTCTCGCGCTCCGCCAGCGTACCAAGAGACGTTTTCCCAAAAGGACTCTTCATGCCCTCGCGCCGCTCCGCCCGTTCCGATCGTTCCAGCGCCGCCGTGCCCCGCCGGCGGCTGACCCGATTTGCGCGGTTCGGCGGGCTCGCGACGGGCATCGCCGGCGACCTGCTGCTGAATGGCGCAAAATCCCTGGCCCAAGGCCAGCGACCCGATCTGCGCAAATTATTGCTGACGCCGTCAAACGCTGAACGGGTGACAGACGAACTCGCCCGGCTTCGCGGCGCGGCGATGAAGCTCGGGCAATTGCTGTCCATGGACGCCAGCGATTTTCTCCCGCCCGAGCTGGCGGAAATCCTCGCCCGGTTGCGCTCTGACGCTGACGCCATGCCCGCGACGCAATTGCGCGCCGCGCTGGACGACGCATGGGGCGTCGGATGGCGCATGCGGTTCGAGAACTTCGATATGGCGCCCATCGCCGCCGCGTCGATCGGTCAAGTGCATCGCGCCCAGGCGCGAGACGGCCGCGATATGGCGATCAAGATCCAATATCCAGGCGTGCGCGACAGCATCGACAGCGACGTCGACAATGTCGCCACTCTGATCCGGTTGTCGGGCCTATTGCCCGCGGACGTGGACATCGAGGTCTTTCTCGACGAGGCGAAGCGCCAACTCCATGACGAAGCGGACTACCATCGCGAAGGCGCCTATCTGCACAAATTTGGCGGGCTCCTGGCGGCGGACAAAGACTACGCGTTGCCGACGCTGTATGACGATCTGACCACGTCGACGACCTTGGCCATGTCCTATGTGGGCGGCGCGCCCATCGAGTCGTTTGACCGCGCCCCGCAAGCGCTCCGTAATCGCATCGTCTCGCTCTTGATCAAATTGATGTTTCGCGAACTCTTCGATTTCCGCCTGATGCAAACCGACCCGAATTTCGCGAACTACCAATATGACGCCGACAGCAAGAAAATCGTCTTGCTTGATTTCGGCGCCAGCCGCGACATTTCGGCGAGCCTCGTCGAGGGCTACCGGACCTTGCTGGCGGCGGCGTACGCCGACGACATTCCCGCAGTGGTCGACGCCGCCGTGAAGATTGGTTTTTTCGACGCCGCCACGGTTGACGCCCATGGCGCGGTGATCACCGAAATGTTCGCCGCGTCAATGGAGCCGATCCGGATCAAAGGACCATACGATTTCGGCGCGTCGGATCTGCCAAATCGACTGCGCGATCTTGGCCTCGCCTTGAGCCAGGAAGACGTCTATGGCCATGTGCCGCCGACGGAGACGTTATTCCTGCAGCGCAAGTTCGCCGGCGTCTTCATGTTGGCGAACCGGCTTGGGGCGACGGCCCATGTCCGTCGCCTGATCAAGCCGTTTCTTTAGTCGCTAATCCTGCAATGCGGGGATCGGCGCGCCCGGCGTCCATGGCCCCGCCGCGGCGACGATCGCCGCCTCCAGCGCCGGGATCGTCGTCGACGTCAGCGTATTGAGACGTGTGCGCACCACCTCGAACTCAGCTTCCGCCAAGGTCAATTGCTGCGCATGGGTCGTGGTCGGCCCGTAGGTGGAGTACGCCGTGCCGATCAAGACCGCGCCAAGTCGGCTCTGCACCGTGGCCACGTCTGGTTCGCCGATTTCCGCCCGGGCCTGGTCGCCGGACATTAAGGCGACGATATCCTGAAGCTCGGTGCGGATCGCCGCCCATTGATCGTGTAGCTCAGCCGAGCCGGCCCGCGCGCGAGCGACGCCAACTTTTAGTTCGTCGACCCGTCCCTCCAGGTGGCCGACAGCCTGTCCAGCCGCAGTGACGCCGCGTTGCAGACGCGCTGCGCGCTCCCAGAAAGCCACCGCTTCTTCGGAACTTGCGCCCTGCAGCGCGCCGTCGCGCATCCGCTCCACGGTGAAGTTCTGCGCCGCGACCAATTCGACGGTTTCACCGCGCACCCGTTTGGACAAGGACACCGTGTATTCGCCCGGCGCCGCCAAGAAGCCTTGGGGCTCGTCCTCAGGATAGTTGGCGCCGGCGCCGACCGCCGTCATCGCCGGGAAGCGAAGATCCCACGCCACCCGGTGGAAGCCTTTCTTCGCAGGCCCGGTCAGCTGGCGAACGACATTGCCGTCGGCGTCGCGCACCGTCAGGATCACCACCGGTTCTACTTCGCGGCGCTCCGCTTCGGCGGCTTCGAAACCGGCGAACGGCGTGTCCTCCCAGTTCTCCAGCTTATCTTTCTCCGCTTCCTGACGTTCGGCCGCCAAGGTCTTGAGGTCGTCCTTCAGGTAATAGGTGAAGACCGCGCCGAACGGCGGGTTAGGGGCGCGGAAATAGCTATGCCCTTGCGAACCGCCTTCGCTGAACGCCAACGGTTTGCGCTCCATGTACCACCAGGCCCGTCGCCCGGGGAACAACATGGCGTCTTGCTCAAGCGACTCTTCGGTTACCCCGCGCAATGGCGAATAATCGTCGAGCACGAAGATGCCGCGCCCAAACGTCGCCGCGACCAGATCGTTCTCGCGACGCTGAACCACCACGTCGCGGAACGCGATCGTCGGCGCATCGCCAGCAAGTTTGACCCACTTGCCGCCGCCGTCGACGGTGAAAAACAGGCCGAACTCCGTCGCTGCGAACATCAGATTTGCATTTTCATGGTCTTGAGCGACGCGCCAAACCAAATGCCGTTCAGGCAGATCTCCGGCGATCGATCGCCAAGTGCGGCCGCGGTCGACGCTCTTCAGCAAATACGGTTTGAAATCGCCGTATTTGTGGTTGTCGAGGGCGACATAGACGGTGTTGGCGTCGAAGAGATCGGCGCGAATGTCGTTGACGAACGCCGTGTCCGGCACCCCTGGGAGCGATCCCACGTCAGTGCGCGCCCAGGTCTCGCCGCCGTCGCCCGTCGACTGAATGACGCCGTCATCTGTGCCGACATAGAGAATGTTCTCATCAAGCGGCGACTCGCCGATCGACGTGATGGTGTTGTATTGCGACATGGCGAGGAAGTCCCAGCCGGCGTCCCACGACCATTGCCGCCCCATCACCGGCAACAACATGCGATCTTCGTTCCGGGTTAAGTCGCCGGAAAGCGCGCGCCAGCTGTCGCCACGATTGTCGGACCGCCACAATCGATAGGACGCGAAGTAGAGCCGCTTCGGGTCATGCTGACTGACGAAAATCGGTGCGTCCCAATTATAGCGCTCATAAGGCTCGCCCTCACCGGCTTGCGGTTGGATATGGACAATTTCACCGGTGGTGCGATCGACGCGGACAAGATTTCCTTCTTGCCACTCCGCATACATAATATCCGGATTGCCCGGCTCCACCGCAGACTGATGGCCGTCGCCGAACAGGGTTACGAACCAATCTGAATTGCGGATGCCGTGATGATTGTCGGTCCGCGACGGCGCGCCCTGGGAGTTGTTGTCCTGGGTGCCGCCGTAGATCGTATAGAAAGGCGCATCGTCGTCAGCCGCGACTTTGTAAAATTGCGTCACCGGCAGATTGTTGATGAAGCGCCAAGACGTCTCGTCGTCGTGGCTCTCGTAAAGGCCGCCGTCCGATCCGACGATGATGTAATCGGGGTCGTCATTGCGGAACGCGATCGCGTGATCGTCCACGTGCTTGTATTCATTGTTGATCGCGCGCCAGGTCTCGCCGCCGTCTTCGGAGACTTGGCTGGTGTTGCTCACCATATAGAGACGATCGAACTTGTGCGGGCTGGCGTAGAGCTCGGTGTAATAATGCGGACCGGTGCCGCCGCCGACGGCGTCGGACATTTTCGTCCAAGACGCGCCCCGATCGGTCGAACGCCAAACGCCGCCCGTGCGTCGATCGAGCTCAATCGCAGCGTAAACAACGTCAGGGCGGATCGGCGAAATCGCCAACCCGATCTTGCCCATTTTCCCGTCCGGCAGACCAGTGGTTAGCTCCGTCCAGGTTTCGCCGCCATCCTCCGAGACGTGGATGCCGCTTTCTGGGCCGCCGCCGACATAGGCCGCGACGGTGCGATGATGTTGCCAGGTGGCGGCGTAGAGGCGATCAGGATTGCGCGGATCGATGGCGATGTCGGTGACGCCGGTCCATTCCCCCGCGGACAGGACGTTAATCCACGTCTTGCCGCCGTCGACGGTTTTGAACAGACCGCGCTCGCCGCCAGGCGACCAAAGCGGTCCTTGAGCCGCGACCCAGACCGTATTGGAATCGTCCGGATGGATGAGGATCTTGGAGATATGTTCGGACTCTTTAAGCCCAAGATTTTCCCAGGTCGCGCCGCCGTCTTTCGATCGATAGACGCCATCGCCGTAACCTACATGGCGACCGCCGACATTCTCGCCGGTGCCGACCCAAACCGTGTTCGAATTGGATGGATCCAAGGTGACGTCGCCAATCGAGTATGACGACTGCTCATCGAAAAGAGGCGTCCAGGTAGTGCCGGCGTTGACGGTCTTCCAAACGCCGCCGGACCCAACCGCGACATACCATGTCGACGGGTTGTCTTGATCGATGTCGATGTCAGCGATACGTCCGGACATGAAGGCAGGTCCGATATTGCGCAAACCCATGCCTTTGAACGTGGCGCTCGACAGCGGCCCCTTATCTTCTTCGCTCTTTTCGGCGGCGCCGGCTGGCTCTTGCGCGCAAGCGCTGGCGATCAACGCCGCACATGCGACGAACAACGGCTTCAGTTTCATAAGGTCCCCTTCTAGTCCCTTCGACAACGCCTTAAGAGGCGTCTTCGGCGGCATGGTTTCGGCGATTCGCCCGCTTCACCGCCTTCTTAACGCGCGGCAAGAAAAACAGATAGACCCCAGTCGCCCAAAGGATCAGCAAAATCACCCCTGACGGGAAAAACACGTAGAGCTTCACCCAGTCCGCAAAGAACGATCCGTCGTGCAGCGCTTCAATCACGTCGGAACGACGATATCGCACTTGCAATACGTCGCCGGTGGCGGTGTCGATCTGAACTTCCCAATTATTGGCGGCGACGAACTTCACCACGCCTTTGCCGGGCTTGAAATCGACTCGGGACAGATCGCGCCAATCCTTCAACGCGAGCTCCGGGGTCGCTTTGGCGACATCGAAAAGATCTTGCACAGACTGCAAAGGCGTCGCGTCAAGCGCGACGCCGCGCACGGTCGGTGGTTGGATCCAATCGAATTCTTTCTTCAGGCTGAGAAGCAGACCGGCGCCGATCACCAACCCCATTTGCACCATGATCAGTAAGGATCCCCAATGGTGAACCTGGCGAAGAAGTTTTTGCGTTTTCATATCCCACCGCGATTTTTACGCCCGGCATCCAATCCAGTTGTGGGCGCGGCGTCAATGCGCGATCCGATCGCAGGCGTTTGTCCGCCAAAGCGGCGCGGCGTATAGGATAGGCCGACATTTAACGGAGCGCCCAATGACCGACATTCCTGAAGACCTTCGCGATCGCCTCGACGCCGCCGCTTTTCGACGGCTGCTGTCGCACCTCGATAACAACAAAGACGTTCAGAACATCGATTTGATGATTCTCGCGAACTTCTGCCGCAACTGTCTTGGCGATTGGTATCGCGACGCCGCCGCTGAACATGGACTCGATATCAGCAAGGACGACGCCCGCGCGCGCGTCTACGGCATGCCTTACGCAGAATGGAAAGAGAAACATCAACGACCGGTGTCGGACGAAAAAATGGCCGCCTTCAACGCCCGGCGCTCCAAAGACTAGCGGCGCCAGGACCATTGGCCATCACGGGCCGTATCGGGCACATGGTAAAAATTCTTCCGTCTCGCGAATATTAACCATGATCATCAACACAAATTTACAAGCATGGTTAAATTAAGTGTCTTATCAGTCATAGATTTGGCTATTCTACTCTATTAACTTTGAAACCATTCGACTTGGAAAAACTAAGATTTTAAGCAGTGACATCGAAATTTTTACGAATGGGAAATTCAGATGTTCACACGTATCGCCATCGCAGCAGCCGCCCTTAGCTTGGTCGCGACTGCATCGAACGCCGCCATCACCGGCGTCTCTGGTCCAAACAGTTCATTCGGCGCCGCGCCGGAAAAACTCGCCTCAGCGCCAGCCAGCGTCACTAACGCGAACCAAGCCAATCGCGGCATGCAAGGCTTTGATGAAAAGCAAAACGTGATCCTGCCTTCAGACATTAGCGTCGATGGCGGCACGATTATGGCTGGCACCGCCGTCAGCAGCCACATGATTTTCCTCAACAAGCCGAATGGCGTCGCCGGTACGTTGTCCCATGAAGACGTCGTCTGGGAATTCGACGGCGAAATTCTCGGCATTATGATCGACATCAACGGCCTCGACGAAGCCGCGTCAACGGCGGTCCTTGGCGCCATGGGCACCACGTACGGCTCGTTCAACAATCGCGGCCTTGAACGCAATGACTTCGTCATGATCGACGGCAACAAACTGACCGTGTCGATGTTCGTCACCCAACCGGGCGACTGGATCCGGGTCATCACCGCCGCCGTGCCAGTGCCGGCAGCGCTCCCGCTTATGCTTGCAGGCCTCGCCGGCCTTGGCGGTTTGTCCCGCCGCAAGCGCGCCAAAGCCACCGCGTAGATTAACGTCTCCCACCATTCGTTTCGCGGTGTCGCCCCGTCGACTTGGTCGACGGGGCGCCTTTTTTATGCGGCGAGCGTCGCCGCGCCAGCATTGCC
>CAYWWL010000073.1:0-8687 GCA_964461925.1 uncultured Caulobacterales bacterium
GGCCTGGTTCAAGAGCGTCACGCCGACCGTTCGGCACCAACCGCCAATTTCCGTCTGCATAATGAGTTTACCGATGAACGGCAATTTTTCTAACTGGCTGCGCACCGCGTCGCGCGCCGCGTCATTGCGCGACGCGGCGATCCCGCCGCCGACGGCCAGGGCGGCGGCGCTGGCGGCGAGAAGCGCATTCTCTCGCAGCCAAAGGCCGGCGCCGATAATGACGCGCGACATGGCGGGCGCATTCTCCAGGCCGGGCCCAAGCAATGTGGCGAAACGCGGCACCACGAACATGAACATCAAGACGATGATCGCGCCACCGAAGGTCAGCAAGAACAAGGGGTAGGTCAGCGCCGACTGCAGATCGGCCTTCACTTTGAGGTCGTACTCCATCCGGTCCGCGGCGTCGCTGAGCGCCTTCGACAACGAGCCCGTCGCTTCGCCAAGGTCGGCGAGGCGAACGACATAAGGCGGGAAGTCTGGGAAGCATTCCTCTAGCATGGCGGACAGACGCTTGCCGGCGCGAAGGCCGGCGGCGACGTCCCGGGCGCGTTCGGCGAGGACAGGATGGGCGCGTGCGCGACCAAGGGTGCCGAGCGCCTCCAGCAGACTGACGTTCGCCGACAGCAAGGTCGCGAATTGGCGCAAGAAGCGGCACAAATCCGCATTGCGCACGCCGCCGCGCGCCGCCAACGCTGCAAAAGGAGAGGGGGCGTCTTTTTGCACAGCGTAGGCCGATAATCCGCGGGCGGCGAGTTTGCCGATGGCGTCGGCCTCGCTCGCCGCTGAAACCGCGCCGGCGACGTCTCCGCCTTTGGGGTCTAACGCTTTGTACCGGTACTTGTCCTGCGGCATTGTGAGGGCGGCCTATTATGCTTGCGCGCTGACCCGCAGCGCTTCGGCGACCGTCGTGACGCCGGCGTGGGCTTTGCGAACCCCGTCTTCGAATAGAGTCTCGAAGCCTTGTTTCTGGGCGATTTCTTGCAGCTGGCTGGCGGTGACGCCATTTGTGATCGCTTCGCGCATATCCTCATCGATGGCGACAATCTCCGAGATCGCGATTCGGCCGGAATAGCCGGTATGCGCGCACGCCTCGCAGCCCACGGCCTTGCGCCAATTGGCGTCGCCTGAAAAGGCGATCGACGGATCGACATGTTCAAGTTCGTCAAGCGCGGCGAAAACGACCTTAGGGTCTTCAGGCGCGCTGCACTCGCTGCAAATGCGGCGGACCAGGCGTTGCGCCATTAGCCCGCGTACGGACGCAGCTATCAGGAAGGTCTCCAGACCGATGTCGCGCAGCCGCATGACGGCGTCGAGGGCGGAATTGGTGTGTAAGGTCGACAGCACCATGTGCCCAGTCAACGCCGCTTGGGCGGCGATCGTCGCGGTTTCGCCGTCGCGAATCTCGCCGACCATGATGACGTCGGGGTCTTGCCGCAAAATAGCGCGCAGTCCTTTAGCGAAGTCATAGCCGATTTCCGGCTTAACTTGGATCTGTGTGACGCCGCTGATGTCGTATTCCACCGGGTCTTCGATGGTGATGATCTTGCGTTCGCCGTTATTGATAAGCTCAAGCCCGCGGTACAAGGTCGTTGACTTACCTGACCCTGTCGGACCGGTGACCAGAAACACGCCGTTCGGCATATTGATGATCTTTTCCAGTACCGTGCGCGTTCGTCCGGTCAGGCCGAGGCCGGATAGATCGGGCAATTCGGTCTGTTTCCGCAGTAAACGGATAACGATGCTTTCGCCCCACGTGCTTGGCACGGACGACACGCGCAAGTCGACGTCTTTGCCTGCGAACCTAACGGTGCAGCGCCCGTCTTGGGGCAGCCGTCGTTCGGCGATATCCATGCCCGCGATCAATTTGATGCGGCTGGCGATGGCGTCGAAACGACTGCGGCTAAATTGCGCGTGCTCAAGCAGCACGCCGTCAATGCGATAACGCACTGCGGCGTGATATTCGTACGCTTCAATATGAATGTCCGAGGCGTTTTGTTTCAGCGCGCCGAAGAACATATTGTTCACATAGTCGATAACTGGCGCCTCTTCGGCGAGTTCGCGCAGTCGCGCTTCATTGCTAAGCTCGTCGTCGCCCACGTCTTCATCCGCATGGGAATCGCAAAGCGCGATCATCGCGTCGAGCACCTGATTGTCAGCGAGGAAATAGACGACTTGCAGTTTGTTTTCGCTCCCGACGCGAGTCGCCGCGTCGATCTTCTCCCGCAGGCCGGCGTCGAGCGGATCAGCCGCGGCGACGCCGATGCGCGTGACGCCGCTCACGGTCGGCTCGATCAGCCAGGGGATCGCCCGGCGCGCGATCAACCAGGAAATCGGAAGATTGAGCGTTTGGGCCGCGCCCGCGATGGGCTGTCGATCAGTCGGCGCATGCGCTTGACCCAGTACGGGCAGCGCCAATTGCTCGGATAGCGTGTCTAACAACGCTTCTTCGGTTATCGCGCCGATACGGTGCAAGGCCTGACCCAAGAGGCCGCCGATCTCCTGTTGCACCGCAAGGCCTTTTGACAAGTCGGCGTCGGACAAAAGATCGCGTCGGCGGAGCAATTCGCCGATCCGTCCCGTTTCGAGCGCATGATGCGCGTCAGTGTCCAAAGTGCCTGTCATCCATACCCTCGGCGTCGCTTTGTCCGTCGGCGGCCGGCGCACGTGCCAGCATAGGCGACCGACGGATGATTTGCGACCGTTTCACGGTCTGTGAAGCAGGGCCCGTGCCAATGGCGCCGCTTGTTTAACCAGAGCCTTTGATGGCGAGCGCATCCATTTTAGCGCGCTCGGCCGCGGCGATTGAGTGCGCTGCGCCGAATTGGTTAACCGCAGAAAGATGATCCTCATTCGAGTATCCCATCGCGGCGGTCATCTCTCCGTATTCAACGAGAAATTTTTCGTGCAATTTAGGCGTGAATAATTCGCGCCAGTCATGTTGTGCGAAGCCGTTGGAAAAAGTTCGCGCCAAATCAGCCTCGGGCATTGTCTCAAAACCGCAGAACGCGCCGATTTTCTCGATATTCGACTGCGCCGTTGCCGGATCTGGCGAGAACTCTTCTAGTTTGAATTCAAGAATATGGTCGCCGCCGCGCCATGCGCGCAATTGATTGTCGAAGATGTCCTTCGTGATGTTATCGAGCTCGTAGATCATGCCGTCTTCAGCCGACAATTCTTCGAGGATCGGACGATCCTGCTCGAGCTTCGTCCAGTGCCATCCGACCGGCGAAATGACGTTGTGGCGCTTGAGATGATCGAGATAATTCGACACCAATAATTGTCTTGGGTCGCGGAACAGATGCACGCCGACATAGTCGACGCCCAATCCATCGATCAATTCGACAATCGGCGCGCCGGCATTGCACAGCATCAAGACCGCGCCTTCCGTCGCCGCCCATGCTTCGAAATCAATATTGTGGAGGTCAAGGTCGTGGATCGTGTCATAGACAAACGTCCCCTTGATCTCGTAGCGAAAGACGTCGCGGCCATTGAGCTGAGCGAACTTCGGGAAGACTTCCGTGCGGAAGAACCGGCTGCCGCTCTTATGGTGACCGAAATAAACGACGTTCTTTTGCCGTTCGGCCATGATTGCTCCCCTTGCTGCGACGCAGCAGTCAAATCTAAACAAGACTAGCTTTATCGACTAGCTCAGGGGCGCAGATTGATCAAGACGCCAGCAATTTTAAGGAGTTATGGTTAATCGGGCGAAATTGGCGCGGCGTCAATTCAATCGCCGCCGCGACGCTCTAGGTCAGCGGAAAGAGCCCGCATCCGGTCAATCTCGATTTGGATTCGATTAAGGTGAGTGGCCGTCGCATGACGAACATAGAGCACCCCCGCGAGGGCCGCGGCGGTCATGGCGCTGATCAATGTGGTCGCCAAGATCGCCAGCGGGGCGAAGGAAAAGGCCCAAGCGGTGAGGCCAGACGAGAGCACAAAGAGCGCGGCGAGCGCCGCCAGGGCGACGCGATGACGTTGAACAAATACGCCTAATCGGGAGGGATTCCGGGGAGCTGGCGCCGCAGGCGGCGGTGGATCGCCTGGGGTCACGGCCGATCCTTCACCTAGAAACGGCTGCAGCTCGATAAATGGAAACGCGCGTACGGCGGAGTTGGGGTTGCCGTTAAACAGGGCGACGTCGACATCGGCCAGGGATTGGGCCGCAGCGGTCCACGCGTTCACGTGCAGATCAGGGCGTGGATTAGGGATATTATAGCGATCGCCTGGTTGCTGGTAATTTTCGAAAAAGTAGTTCGGGTTGGGCGCGTCACGGACAATTTCTAGCTCAATCCCGTCGCGACGTTCCGCGCCATCGACGAATTCGACGTAATTGCCGTCGACGCCGAGAAGTATGATTTGCTCAAAATTCAGATGCGCCGCCCACAAGGCTGCGCCGCTGCCTGTGGTTATGGAAGGATTTGAGAAGAACGGGCTTTGCGCCGCCAGGGCTTCGTATGAATAAACCCGTCGATCGTGGGCGACAGCGCCTAAGGCGTCGATCAGGTTTTGCCGCAATAAGAAACGAGAAACCCTCTGCTCCCGAATTAAATCGGCGATCGCGTTTTTGTGCGACAAGCCGACGACCAGGTCGAGGCAAGCGTAATGCGTCGGTCGCCAGTCAATTTGTCGCCAATAGCGGTACGCCGCGTTCATTCCGATCGTGGCGTAGGCGGATAGGGCGGGCAGTTGAACGCCTTTTAGAGATGGTCCATTGCCGAGAATGAAGGCGGCCCTGCTCGTCGCGCGAACGCGCCCGTCGCCGGCGCGTCCCGCGCCGAAATGTGTCGTTCCGGTCTCGACCATGGGTCGGATATGCCCCAGCCTGCGAGTTTTGTCTATTTGGAAATCCTAATCATGGCGGCGCGCGCCTGCATACGGCATGGCCCGACCCGAGGCGTTTTCAGTCATTGCAATCACGCGCGACAGCCGCAATAACAAGGGCCTCGTCCGCTTTTCTTGGACGCTTTGATAATTTGTTATGACAGTCCAACAATCAACCAATGTGAGCGGTCCGAACGCCGGCGAACTAGGGATCGGAAGGCGTATTTTCCATCGGGTGGCGCAGTTCCGCGGCGCAGTGGAGCTTGGCTGGTATGATTTCATCAACGGGTTTCGACGTTCCTATGTGGGTCCCTTGTGGGCCACGGCGCAAATGGGGCTTTGGATCGCGACGCTGACTCTCATTTTCGGCGATCGTATGGAAGGCGGCGTCGCCGACTACGCCGTTTATGTTGCGCTCGGATTTTTCGCTTGGGACTTTATCTCATGGTCCCTGGGCGAAGGGCCTGGCCATCTCGCGTCAAAAGGCGCCGTGCTCAAGAATATTCCCGTCGCCCTTTCGCAAGTCACGGTAAGGCGCGTGTCGTATCTCGTTTTCAGAAGCGCATTCCAATTGCCGGTGCCGATCGTGGTGGTTGGCGCTTTTGGCGATTGGCCGGGCGCGTCCATGCTGCTGCTGGCGCCGGCGATCATCTTGTTTCTCTTGAGTTCATACGCCTGCCTGACGATCTGCGGCGTGATCGGGATCTATTTTCGAGACTTCGAGTTCTTGATGCCGACGCTGACGCGATTTCTGTTTTTCATGACGCCCATCTTTTGGACGGCGGATTCCGGTTTGCGTAAACTGATCTCCACCTACAATCCGTTTTCTTATTATATCGAGCTCGTCCGTGAGCCGATGACGGGGGGCGTTGGTTCGCCATTGGCGTGGATGATCGTCACCGGTTTGAGCGTGAGCGGATTCGCCTTCGCCATATTTCTTCAGCAACGGTTTCGCACCGGAATCATTTATCGGATTTAGGGCGATGAGGCCTGTTGGCAGACACGATTGCGTTCAATGAACTTTATCAAACTAGATAACGTCGACCTTGACCTGCCGGTGGGGCGGGTTCCGTTGAAAGGCTTCTTTCGACAGAAGTCGAAGGGCGACGAGCGATTGTCGTTGGATGGCGATGGCGTCGTCCATGCATTGCGCAGCATTTCGTTGGATATCCAATCGGGCAGCCGCGTCGGTTTGGTCGGCGTCAACGGCGCCGGCAAGAGTACGCTTTTGCGCGTTCTTGCGGGAATTTACGGACCCACCCGCGGCAATTATTCGGCGCATGGGCGCATTTCCACGCTTTTCGTCAATGGCGTGGGAATGAATATGAACGCCAGCGGGCGCGAGAACATTTTTCTCGTGGGGCGCACCCTCGGCATGTCACGGGCGGAAATCCGCGACATCGAAGCCGATATCGTCGAGTTCATTGATATTGGCGATTTCATCGATTTGCCGATGCGGCTCTATTCCGCTGGCATGCAGACAAGGCTTGGCTTCGCGGTCGCGACGGCGATCAAGCCTGAAATCCTGTTGATCGACGAAGTGTTCGGCGTCGGCGACGCCGCTTTCCGCGCGCGCGCCCAGGCCCGCATTGAGAAAATCATCGGCGACGCCGGGATTTTCGTGATGGCGACCCATGCGGACGCCACCATTGAAAAGCTGTGCGACCGCGTGTGTTGGATCGACAAGGGGAAGGTTCGATTTGACGGTCCGTCGGCGGAAGGAATGCGGGCGTATCAGGACCATATGAAAGCGCTTAAAGCTGCGAATTCTTGACAACGCGCGCGGGACGTGTGGCCGGCGCCGCCGTCTTCGACCAGGGCGGCTTATGCTGGGCGCAGCAATTTGCGCAAGAGCCGCACCGGCGCCCGCAACACAGTGGCGACAAAGGGCGCCCTGGTCGCAACGGCATCCGCGAATTTGCGGTACACGGAATGCATTCGCGCCGGCCGATTGGCGACCGTGAGAATCTCCACGGACGCGTTGGCGCCGACGTTGCCCGCGCCGTCGCAGGACGCGGCGGCGTACGCCTGGGCGAAGGTTTCGTCGTTCGGATCGTCGACGCAGGCGATTAAGGCTAAGTCCGCGCCGGCGTCTGGAAAATCAGGATAACGCCACAATCCGTGGCGGGCGGGGAGCATTTGATCCGTTGCGGAGCCCGTCTGGGCGCTGATGAAGACCTGATAGCCTGTGCGCATGAGCTTATCAGCGACGCCGCGCATCATCGCCTCGCCGCTGTCAGCGGGGGCTGCGTCTGCAGTGGCCACGATCGCCTTAGGGACCACGCCTTGCCCCTTCAGAGCGTCGAGCAAGCGCGCCGCATCGTCGGTCAGATTGATCAGCAAGACATCCGGCGCCCCGTCTTGTCGCGAGGAAAGGGCTAGTATCTGGTCGATATAGGACTGGTCTTGTTCGACCGTTTCTATGCGCACATTGGCGTATTGCGCTGACCGGGAGGTTAACCCTTCTCGATCGACTGAGCTGCGCGCAGTGACTTGGACGTCCCAATCCGCTTCGGCGAAAGCGGCGATCGCTTCGAAGTTGGGCGGCGCCACTGCGATCAGCGTATTTTTATCCGTAGACGCGGTGATTAGCTCACGCGCAAAAACGCAGTTATTGAAGCGTCGCGCTAATTCGTCTTGCGTCGGTTCGTGAAGTGGCGTGGCTCGGGACAGATCAGATAGCGCGCGGCGCATCATGGCGCGTTGACGCTCGAGGTCAAAATGCTGAATCGCGAAAGCCCGCGCGCGCGCCGCCATCGCATCGCGTTTTTTTGGGTCGGTCGCAAGCGATTGGATCGCCGCCCTAATCGCCTGCTCATTAGGCGCATCCACTGATTCCACCACACCGCTGTTGCGCAGAAAGGAGAGGGTCTCCAGCTCGGTTGGTCCGAAGGCGATCACAGCGGCGCCGGCGCTCAGCGTCTCAGGCGTCTTGTTGGCGAAGGAATACTGCAGATATCGTCGCGTCTTTTCGTCGAAATTGTAGGCGATCAGCAAAATGTCGGCGTCGGCGAGCCATTGCCGGTATTCTTGCTGCGTCATATTAGAGGGCTTTAAGGAAACCCCCTTGAGCGCGTTGAACTCCGCGCCCACCTGGTCGAGCCAAATCTGTTGGGTTCGTCCTTCAAACACGACGTCTTCCCCGCCGCTGGCGAGGGCGGAGACGGCGCGCGCCGCCGTGAGAACGCTGTCTTTAGTCGTGTCCGGCGCTAGCGAGCCTGCATATCGCACGCGGACCGGACCATCTTCAGCCGGTTGACGCGGCGGCAATTCATCTAGGCGCACGCCGTTATGGGCGACGTGGAAAGTGACGCCATAGCGTTCGCCGAACGCCGTCGCCATGCCGTCGGAAATCGCGAAATTCATCCGTGATCGCTTAAACAGCGTCGCCAATTGCTGATTGAGGTCGGCGGCCCGCAGCGCGTCCTCCGCTTCGAGCCGCGCCGGCCAGTCGTCCATGAACCAAAGAGCGAGAGAGGCGTCCGACGCCTCAATCACCGCCATGGCGAATTCATGCAGTTCCGGGCGATCCGCCAAGGGGCGGTAGAGAATGACCTCGGGCGCGAATTTCTCGATGAGCATGCGCGCGGCGTCACTGTCCATCCGCAGTTTCCGCGGTTGGTCGAGTCCGGCAGCCAACGCAATCGCGCCAGGCGCGCCAGCTTGGACATGCAGCAAGGCGTCGGACCGCCAATCGCCAAAATACGCCTTCTTCAGCGTGCTTGTGGCGGCGGGGCCAAGCATTGACGTCATGTCTATCAACAAAAGTTTTGGATCTGCCGACACGACCTCCATTGGATTTTACATTTTCAACAGAGCGTGTAGCTATGGCATTGATAGTAGTCAAATTGTCACCGACAAGGAAC
>CAYWWL010000074.1:0-4441 GCA_964461925.1 uncultured Caulobacterales bacterium
AGTCGAGGATGTCGTTGATCAGGCCGAGCAGGGACTCGCCGCTGTCGTCGATGATCTTGACGTGTTCGCGTTGCTCTTCGGTGAGATCGCCGTTGAGCAGGATTTTCGAGAAGCCGAGAATGCCGTTCATCGGCGTTCTCAATTCGTGGCTCATGGTCGCCAGGAAGGTCGACTTGACCCGCGAGGCTTGCTCGGCCTCTTCCTTGGCTTCGACCAGATTGCGCTCGACCACTTCGCGGCGTTTGATTTCCGCGTTCAGACGATCGACGGTCTCCTCTAGAGCGTTGTTGACCTTAGCGAGCTTGTTGCGGTTGTTGCGGAACGCGATCGCCGCGGTGAAGGCGAACAGGATCACGAGACCGCTGACCGCGATGATCGACTTCTGCAGTTGGGCCTCTTTCTCCGCGCTGGAGAGAAGCAGGTCCTTGTGCATTTGATCGCTGCGCAGACGTTCGATGTTGAGTTTCTGCTCGGCGAACTGGAATTGCGCGTTGAGCAGGGCCAAGTTGGCCGACGAGGCGACTTTCTTGGCGTTGTCGGAGACCCGCTTATAGCTCTCCAGGTGCGTCAGCGCTTTGCTGTATTGCGCGTCGAGCATATAGGCTTGGTAGGCGGTGTCGTGCAGCTCCTCGAACGAGAGCGAGGTGGCGGCGATGTCGACGCCGTTGAAGGCTTTGCCGATCAAGGCGATGGCTTGCTCGACGTCGCCGCTCTTAAGGCGCGATTGCGCTTTCGCGCCGTAAATGAAGCGGGCCCATTCGGTGCCGGTTTCATCCTCCAGCAACGCTAAGGCGTCGTTGGCGATCTTTTCACCGGCCGCATAGTTGCCGGCGTAGTTCTCAAGATCCGCCATATTGGTCATGATCCGGGCGCGCAGGACATTGCTGTCCATTTTCACGGCGATGGCGAGGGCTTTGCCGAACAGTTCGCGGGCTTCGTCATAGCGGCCCATTTCCTTCAGGATATTGGCCTGGTTGTTGAAGCTGGACAGGTCAAAGCGATCGTCGCCAGCATAGACGGCGCTCGCCTTTTCATAATAGTCGAGAGCTTTTTCGTAGATCTCGGCGTCGCGATGGACCGACCCCAACGCTTGCAGGGTCATGGCTTCATTGCGCGGCGCGCCCAGTTCGGCGAACAGGTCATGCGCTTTGAAGAAGCTCTTGACCGAGGTTTCGACGTCGTTGTTGCGGCCGGCGACGCGGCCTTGGGCGAGGAGAAGATCCGCGCGCAGTTTCTTTTGATCCGGCAAGGCGTCGACCATGCCGAGCGCTTCGCTGATGACCGTCGCGGCGACCGTCGGCTTGCCGGAGCGAAGCAGGGCTTCGCCTTTCAGCCACAGGGCGGTGGCGATCGCGGTCTGGCGATCCTCCATGCCGATAATCGTCCGGGCGAGGTTCTCCGCGTTTTCGGCTTTGATCGCCGCATCGGCGGGATCGCGCATCATTGCGGCTTTGGTTTCTTCGATCAGCGCTTTGAAGGCGGCGTCGAATTTTTCGTCCGCCGTGGTGGCGATCGGGTCTTCCGCGAGGGCGACGGAAGGGGCGGAGACGGCCACGGCGACGCTTGCGGCGGCGGCCATCATGAGCTTCTTAATGCTCTGGGTATTGAATGCGTTTTTCATCATCTGTTCCAATCGTGATCCGAGTTTCCTTCCGATTAGAACGAGAGTTTGAAGCGGGCGCCGGTGGCCGCCGCATCGTAGGAGCCGTCGACGTCGACGCCGCCGAAATCGACCCGACCATAGACGCTGACTTCGCCTGCGCCTTCGAGCATTGGGAACGCATACTGAGCTTCTGCGTAGGTGTGGCGCTCGCCGTCGAGCGACCAGTTTTCATTGACGGCGCCAAGTTCCCCTGTGGCCCTATCTATGACCTGCACCGATCGGTATTCGACCGAGCCAGCCTCGACGTTTAAGGGTTGGACGAGGGAGACGCGCAGAATGTCGTTTTTCTTCAGCAAGCTGTGGGTCGACGCGTCCATCTGGTATGCGGTCGAGATCAGCCCGCCATCGGCGATGGCGAGAACTTGCGAACCGACGTCGCCGGTGGTGGTTCTGGCGGTGGTCGCCGAGGCCGCCAGCGAGAAGCGCGGCGAGATGTCATAGGCGACGCCGAGGGTCATGGCGTTGGTGCGCGCGCCGGCGTCCAGGGACAATAGGCCGACGCCTTGGGCGCCGAGCATGCCGGTGGCTTCGTCAAGATGGGTGTAGCTGGCGTTGACGGTGATATTGTCCGCCGCGGCGAACTCCATATTCATGGTCAAGGCCGTGGCCCGGTAGTCGGAGAGGCCAAGGATCTCTTCCTGCGGCGCGCCGGTGACGATGTCGAGATAGATGTTCTCGTCTTCGTTTTGGGTGAAGCCGAAGCCGATCACCAGGTCAGGCGCGACGCGGGTTGCGACGCCGCTATAGAAGCCGCCGGAAGCGAAGCCGAGGATCGGGTTGACGCCGCCGATTTCCGGATTATGCGACGCGAAGGAATTGAAGCCGTCGCTGCTGGTGAGGGCCAGGGCGCCCAGGCCTTCGCCCATGCGGATCGACAGCGAGTCGTTCTTCGTCGTCAGGCTGAGGCTGGAGTGGAATGGACGATCTTGCGCGGTTTGCGGCGCGAGCGTGTCCACTGGCGTGACCAGCATGGAGACGCCGAATTCGCCGATCCGGGCGACGCCCGCTTCATACGGTTCGAACGAGGAGAAGCTCGAGCCGAGGCCGGCCCAGTCCACCAAGCGCTGATAGACGTGGCGCTGATAGCGTTCCTGCGCGCCGTTGAAGACGCTGTCTTGGCCGTGCAACAGGGTGCTGAGCGGGATCGCGAAGTCGCGATAGGTGTCGCCGATATTCTCCATGGCGAACACTTCCGCGCTGCTCGCTTCCCAAATATTCAGCATGCCAGGGACGAGCATCGAGTTGCGGAACTCGGCGGCGGTGGAGACGTCATAGCCGCCGGCCAAGTTCGGCGAGTAGAAGGTGAGGGCGTTGAAGTCGAGCGGCGACTGCGACGCCTCCACGTCGAGCAAGCCCCAGCCATAGACGTCGTCGACGCCCGGGTCGCCGAGGTCCTGCGCCGACTGCAGAATGATGTCGACGCTTTCATTGGCGTGGTTTTGCAGCCATGGCCAGCGATCGTGCAGCAAGGACACCGCGCCGGTGACCAATGGCGCGGCGAAGCTGGTGCCGGAGACCCGTTGGACGCCGCCGGCGTTGTCCGAAGTCAGCAGCAATTCGCCCGGCGCCACGATATAGCGGTATTTCAGCTTGTTTGCTTCAGTGCACGAATTATTGATCTTGATGCAGGTTTCGCCTGGCGTGTTCGAGAAGAAGGAGATGGTTTTGGTCGGATCCACGGAGCCGACGAAAATCAGGTTTTCAAGGCCAGCGGTGGTCGTCGACCAGTTGACGTCGGAGGTTTGCACTTTTCCTTCATTGCCGGCGGCGATGACGAGCACGGTGTCTTCGTCGAAGCTTGCCAGATAGCTGTCGCTCAAGACATTGGCGAGTTTCTGGTGCAGGACGAAGTTTTTGTAGCCGAGCGACATGTTGATGACGTTGGCGCCCTGGGCGGCCAATAGTCTCACACCGGTTTCAACGTCGCCCTTGCTGGCGGTGCCGGAATTGTCGAACGGGCTATAGGCGAAGACGGTGGATTTCGGCGCGATGCCCATCACGCCTTGGCCGTCGTGGCGGGCGGCGATCAGGCTGGCGACGGCGGCGCCGTGGCCGTTGACGGAATAATTATAGCCGCCTTTGTCGACCAGGTACTCGATATTGGTGTCGTTGGTGGAGATCCGCACGTCCAATAGACCGACGATGGAGTCATGGCCTTCGCCTTGGTCTTGCGTGATCGACGGGGTCCAGTTGATGGTCGGCATCCAGTGATCGGGAATGTCGCCGCCAGACGCCGACATCAGATGATCGTACCAGCCGAGGAAGAATTCCGACCGCTTATAGGCGTTGAAGCCTTCAAGGCTTTCGTTGTCGTTCAAGTCGATGTTGAACTGGTTCAGGAACGGCTGAATGTAGGCGTCGAAGCTCTGGCCGGTATTGGCGGTCACCGCCTGGCCCCAGACCTGCTCGCTCTGGCTGATGAAGGCTTGGAAGTCGCTGAAAATATCTTCCGCGTCGTCGCCGGCGATGAAGCGGTCGTTGATGTCGCCCCACATGCCGCCGGCGGCGCTCCAATAGATGCCGACATTGTTGGCGTCGCCGGAGAAGGAGATGATGTCGCCGGAGAAGGTGGTGATGTCGCCAGCGAAAGCGCCGATGTCGCCGGCGAATGGATTAATGTCGCCCCAGAATGGATTGATGTCGCCGCCGAACGGATTGATGTCGCCGCCGAACGGGTTGATGTCGCCCCAGAATGGATTGATGTCCCCCCAGAACGGCGAGACGTCGCCGTAGAACGGGTTGATGTCGCCGCGGAAGGGGTTGATGTCGCCGGCGAAG
>CAYWWL010000074.1:4475-8574 GCA_964461925.1 uncultured Caulobacterales bacterium
ACGTCGCCGCGGAAGGGATCAATGTCGCCGGCGAAGGTGTGGATGATGTCGTCGATTACTTCCGACTTTGCGTCTTCCGCAAGAGCGGGCGCTTGAGCTGCGGCGAGGGCTGTGATGGCGGCGGAAATTAGCAGAGATTGACGTTTCATTACTACCTGGCCTCCCCGACCATTTGAACTCTATGAACAATCGGAAAGTGACCGCAAAAATGTAAAATTCTATAAAAACTCCTTGTTAATATCCGTTTACGCTATATTTTTTTCGGGCGGTTGATTAGTCGACGGATTAGTCTGTAAACCGCAGAAAACCTGACTTCCTGATCAAAATTGACCGGGGTTGCGAAACAAACGCCGTCGCGGCACAACATTTTTTTTTGTGAGGTTCTTAACATGACGACGCCGTCCTCGACCCCGCCTAGCGCCGCCGCAACGCCCGCTGATTTGATCGATTGGTGCCACGGTCGACTGCAAGAGCATGAACGCGCCGCCGCCTTCGACCCCATGGCCAATTCCGTGCGCCGGGTGGCGTATGAATTGTTCGAGGCGGAGCGCCAGGGGAACCTAGACGAAGCGGCGCTGCGCTCGCTGGTGAAAATCCTCAGCGACGAGGCGTTGCTCGCCCGGGCGGCGGATCTTGCGGACAAACACGCCGATCAGGCCCTCGACGACGGGCTGATCGCCGATCTCTTAAAGCCGTTTGACGGACTGCCATTTGACGGTTTCGCCGCGGCCATGGCGGCGGTCCAATCCGGCGTCGTGTTCACCGCGCATCCCACGTTCGCCATGTCCGGGGCCTTGCGCGACGCCGTCGCGGACTACGCCGACGCGCCGGACGCTGGCGCGAAAGAGGCCGCCAAAGCGCGGATCGGCGCGCTTAGCCATCGCCCGGACCCGACGATCAGTCTCAGCGACGAGCATGAGGCGGTGCAGGCGGCCTTGGGCCGCGCGAAAGGCGCCCTGCGGCAGGTCTCGCGCGCCATCTATGGCTGGGCCAAGGCGCGGTATCCCGACCAATGGAGCGAGCTGGTGCTTGCGCCGATCAGCCTGGCGAGCTGGGTCGGCTATGATCTTGACGGGCGCACCGACATTCATTGGGGCGAGACGTTTCGCATCCGGTTGTCGGAGAAAGCCATCCAATTGCGCGCCTACGCCGACGCGCTTGACGCGATCGGCCTCGACGCCAAGGGGGCGGGCGCGGCGGCCGCGCCCATCGCTGCGCGCCTGCGCGGCGCATGCGCCTTGGCCGAAGAGCAAGCGACCATGTTCGGCGGCGATCTCGACGATCCGCAAGTGGTGGTCGCTGCGGCGAACAAATTGACCGGCGCCGACCCGCGGCGGCTGGTGTCCCTCAACGAGACCATCGCTGCGTTGGACGCGGTGATCGACGACGTCGCTAAAGACCCGGCCCAAGACCCAGCCAGGCTCGAGCTATGCGTGTTGCGCGCGGAAATGTGCAATTACGGTCTCGGCTCGGCGCGGATCCATCTGCGGATCAACGCCGCCCAGGTGCGCTCGGCACTGCGCGCCGATCTCGGGGTCGACGAAACCCGCGACTTCATCGACCGCTCGATGTTGGAGAGCGCCGCGGCCCGGGCGCAGTCGGCCTCGACCCGGCGGATCAATATCGCCTCGGTGTTCCTCGAAAAGATGACCGCGCGTCGCCAGCTTATGCTGTGTGCAGAGTTTCTTAACCATATCGACGGCGACACGCCGATCCGGTTCCTGATCGCCGAATGCGAAGCCCCGGCCACGGTGATGGGGGCGATCTATCTGGCCAAATTCTACGGCGTCGCCGATCGGCTCGACATCTCGCCTTTGTTCGAGACCCCGGTGGCGCTGGAGCGCGGCGGCCGCTTTATGGAGCGGCTGCTCGACGAACCGGCCTATGTCGACTATGTCCGCGCCCGCGGCCGGCTGGCGGTGCAGATCGGGTTTTCCGATTCCGGCCGGTTCATGGGCCAAGCGGCGGCCAATCTGTCGATCGAACGCTTGCAGATCATGCTCTCGCGAGCGATGGCGGCGCGCGAGATCGCCGGCGTCGACGTCTTGATCTTCAACACCCATGGGGAATCCATGGGTCGCGGCGCGTTTCCGGGAGATCTGCAAGAGCGGTTCGACTATTTATTGACGCCGTGGACCCGGGCGCGGTTCCGCCATGACGGCCTGCGCCTGATCAGCGAGTGCAGTTTCCAAGGCGGCGACGGCTTTTTGCATTTCCATACCGACGGTCTGGCCGCGGCGACGGTGGCGGCGCTGTTGCGCTGGACGTTTGAGCGGCCCGACGCCGACAAGGACGACCGTTTCTATCAGGACATCAATTATTCCTGGGACTTTTATCGCGCGGTGAAAGGCTGGCAGGAGGATCTGTTCGACGATCCGGACTATCAGGCTTCGATCGGCGCCTTCGGGCCCAATCTCCTCGTTTCCACCGGATCGCGCAAATCCCGGCGCCAGAGCGGCGCGGCCATCACCGGACCGCGGTCGCTGCGGGCGATTCCGCATAACGCCATTCTGCAGCAATTGGCGGCGCCGGCGAACGTGTTCGGCGGGGTCGGGGCGGCGGCCCGGGGCGAAGAGGAGCGGCTTCTGGCCCATGTGCGCGGCTCCGCGCGGATGCGCCAAATCGTCGATCTGGTGCGCCAGGCGCGCGCCTTCGCCAGCCTGCCAGCCTTGCGCGGCTATGGCGCGATCTATTCGGCCAGTTTCTGGATCAGCAAAGCCTCCCTCGGCGTCGATCCGGCCTTGGTCGGCGCCTGCGAAGAGATCGCGGCGCATCTCAAAGACAATGTCTCGTATTCGGCGATCAATCGGTTAGCGGACCATTTCGCGGCGGATCTGACCCGGCTCGATCGGATCTTCGCCGAGCTTGACGGACCGGAAAGCGCCCGGGCCCGGCGCGAGGCGCGTCGTCCGTTGCACGCTTTGCACGCCGTTCGCCAGTCCCGGATCATGAAAGGGGTGATGCTGACCGCGGCGATCCCGTCGTTCTCGCGGCGTCACGACGTATCGCGCAAAACCCTGTTCGACATGGCCTTCGCCCTGCAGTTCGACGAACTCGCGGCGTTGCTCGAGACGATTTTCCCAATCTCCGCCGACGGCGCAGCGCTGTTGGGCGGCATCGAAGAGCCGGCTGACGATCTTGAGGACTATGTCCGCGGCTACCCGGAAATCCACCGCGACATTATCGAGCCCTTGCGCCGCATCCATTGGGACTTGCGCGAGATCGGCGTCGGCTTGTCGCACTTCTATAAGGCCTATGGCTAGGCGTCGGGCCGTCCGATGGGCTGGACGGCGAGCAGGCGGAAGGCTAATCGGGGGCGATGAAGCAAGACCGGCCATATCAATTTTGCGTCGCGCCGATGATGGACGGCACCGACCGCCATTGCCGGTATTTCCATCGGCTGTTGAGCAAGCGCGCGCGGCTATATAGCGAAATGCTGGTGGCCGAGGCGGTGATCCATGGCGATCGTCAGCGGCTGTTAGGGTTCGATCCGTCAGAGCATCCCGTGGCGTTGCAGATCGGCGGCTCCGATCCTAAGGCGGTGGCCGAAGCGGCCCGGATCGGCGCGGACGCCGGCTATGACGAAATCAACCTGAATGTCGGCTGCCCCTCGGACCGAGTGCAGTCGGGCGCGTTCGGCGCGTGCCTGATGAAGACGCCGGACCTGGTCGCCGAATGCGTCGCCGCCATGGCTGCGGCGAGCGCCGCCCCGGTCACCGTCAAGTGCCGCATCGGCGTCGACGACCAAGATCCGAGCGAAAGCCTGTTCGACTTCGTCGACGTCGTCAGTAAAGCACCGTGTACGGTGTTTATCGTTCATGCCCGCAAGGCTTGGCTGCAAGGGCTGAGCCCAAAAGAGAACCGGGACATCCCGCCGCTCGATTATGACTTGGTCGCAGAGCTGAAAGCGGACCGCCCGGCGCTCAGCATCATCCTCAATGGTGGCCTTGCTGATCTCGACATGGCGGTCGGCCAGCTGGACCGGTTTGACGGGGGCATGCTGGGCCGCGCTGGCTATCAGACGCCGGCCCTCCTGGGCGAGGTGGATCATCGGATCTTTAGCATAGGCGAGACTGTCTCTGCGCTCACGGCTCAGGAG
>CAYWWL010000075.1:0-8540 GCA_964461925.1 uncultured Caulobacterales bacterium
ATGGGTTGCGTCAGTGAGCCATGCGCCGGTGCCAGGATCGCTCAGATTGCTCGCCGTCGCATATGCGCCGCCAGCCACCGCAGCGGTCAGCGCTGGCAGTGCGCCGATGAGAAATCGGCGATCAACGGCTGGCGCTTTCGCCCAGCCAATAAAGAACGCGTCCGGGTCGCCGAGGTTCGGTTCGATGAGGCCTTTTTGCTTGGTCATTTACGCCTCCTCGGTCGCGATCAACGCCGGTTCCGCCCGGGCGCCGGGCTTATTCGGCTTCGGATCGAGCATCACCATGCCGCTTTCGATCCGCACGTTATAAGTGGCGATTTTTTCCGTGAACGGCGGCGGTGAAACGCCGTCTTCAGGCCGATATTGCCAACCATGCCACGGACAAGTGATGCAGCCGTCAATCACCCGCCCCTCGCCGAGCGGGCCGTTTTGATGGCGGCAGACATTGGTCACCGCGGCGACCTTGCCGTCATAACGAAACACCGCCACGCGCTCGCCGCCCGGCAATGGCGCGATCACCGCACGTTTTTCAGGAATGTCCGCTGGCGCGCAAACTTCGATCCAACCTTTATTCTTGAGGCCGCGCATCGCCGAATCCGCCGCCCATTCCTTGACGCCAGTCACGACGTGCAAAACCGCGACCAAAGAGAATGCGCCAAGCACGAGCGCCGGGTAGATCGCCGCCTTCTCCGTATAGAGCGCACCCAATGTCACATGCGCGACCAATGCGGCGTAGGCGACATAAACGAGCATATGCAACGCCTTCCACACCGGCGCGGAAAGATTATTAAGCCAGAAATCATGACTTGTGGCCGCCATGACGAACATGATGGCGAAGGCGATGAGCCCGAAGATTTCGAACGGCGTCCCCCCGAACGTGCCTGCGGCGGCGTCGCTGACAAACAAGGACACCAAAGGACTTAAGGGGCCGCCGCCATGGTACCAGAGCAGCGCAAGGCCGAAATGCGCCGCGGCGACGGAGAAGGTCAACACGCCAAAATGGCGGCGATTATAGAGAAACGGCTTGAAGCGCGCCGACAGCCGCGCCATCGGCCCGATCGTCAACAAACCTGTCAGCATGGCGAAGGCCGCAACGCCGAGGCCGCGAATCAGCAACACAACGGGATCCGCCGTATGGCCAGACGCATGAGGCTGAAGGCCGATCGTAACGAAAACGCCAAGAAAGACCGCCAGCGCGATCAAAAGATAAAGATCGTATGCGAGTTTGTTGCCGTTCCATTGAACGGCTTGATACTTGTGCCCCACGATTATTCTCCCGCTTCGACGACCGAGGGGTCGGCATAGACGTCCGTCGACGGCGCCCGCGACAAGGCAACAAGCGCAAGCGCGATCGTCGCCGGCGCAATAATGATCCACATTAGAAGATGCGCCTGGCGCGCTGGCTTTCTCATTGCCCGCCTCCCGCTTCGTCGTCATGGCCGTCGATGGGCGCGTTGATTTTGCGCATCGAAAATAGCCGCACAAGCACCGCCGGCCATAGCGCGATCAGTCCCGGCAAGACGATCACGCGAAACGCCGCCGTCCCGCCGTCCGCCGCATGGTCAAGCCGCGCTAGTCCGAAAATCGCGACCCCGATCCCAACCACAAGGCCGATTCCAAGATAGCCTCCAAGGCAGGTCAATATCATTTCCGCCATTTCGATCGTCATATGTTCCGCTATCGCCCCTTTGCGCCGTTTTCGGCTTGCCTCGCCGCGCCGTTTCCCCCGATGATCCGGGCTGACGAGGCAGAATTGTGATTTGCCATCGCGACCATAGCAAAACACGATGCGCGCCGTTAGCGCTCGAGAGATCACAAATTCATGCCCTTTCAATTTTTTCGGGGTTTCGGCAAAAAGTCGGCCCAAAATCAGTCCACCACCACGAATGAAGGCGCTTCTATGGCCCAACAAACCAATCCCGATTTGCTGCAATGGCACAAAGTCGCTGAACTCGATCAACTGCCCGACGGTCGAGTGATGTCCGCCACCGCTGGCGTCAAAACCCTGGCGATCGTGCATTTTGACGGGATCTATTCGGCGATGGACAATCGCTGTCCGCACCAAGGCGGACCGCTCGGCGAAGGCTCGATCGAAAAAGGCGTGGACGGCAAATGCTGGCTGCGGTGCCCGTGGCATGGATGGGATTTCGACCCAATCACAGGCAATCCGCCAGGCGGCCATGAGGATACCGGGCAAACCACCTATCCGGTGGAGAAGCGCGCCGACGGCATTTATGTCGGCGTGCCGGAAGATCCGCCGCACGTGCAAGACGTGTCTGACGTAATGGTCGGCACCATGGTCAATTGGGGCGTAAAGCGGGTCTTCGGCATGGTCGGGCACTCCAACCTCGGACTCGCTGAAGCGTTTCGCAAGCGCGAGGCGGCTGGCGACATCAACTATATCGGCATACGCCATGAAGGCGCGGCGTCGTTCGCATGTTCCGGGTACGCCAAGCTGTCAGGAAAGCCGGCCGCCTGCCTGTCCATCGCCGGACCCGGCGCGACCAATTTGCTGACGGGCCTATGGGATGCGAAAGTCGACCGCGCGCCGGTGATCGCCTGCACCGGCCAGGTGCAAACCCAAGTATTCTCTCCGTTCGCGTTCCAGGACATCGATCTTCTTGGCGCGTTCAAGCCAGTGGCGGCGTTCAGCCATATGGCGCTCGCCGATTCCAATCATGGCGAACTCACGAGCTTGGCCATGAAGACCGCCCTCGTCGAACGCGACGTCGCGCATCTGGTGTTCCCGGACGACGTCCAGACCCTGCCAAAACCAGACGCCAAGCTCGGCGCGCCGGACGGACGCATGTCGTCAGTGCGCATGGCGCCGGACGACGCATCGATCAATGCGGCGATCGCCGACATTAAGGCCGCCCGCCGCCCGATCATCGTTGTCGGCTATGGCGCCCGCACCACGATGGATCAGGCGATCCAGCTCGCCGAACGGCTGAAATGCCCAGTCCTGACCACGTTCAAGGGCAAGGGGCAAATTCCCGACAATCATCCGCACGCCGCCGGCGTACTTGGCCGATCCGGCACGCCGATCGCCAGCTGGTTCATGAACGAGTCCGATCTGATCATCGCCCTCGGCGCCTCATTCTCGCATCATACCGGGATCGAACCGAAAAAACCGATCGTACAAGTCGATTTTGACCGTATGCATCTTGGCAAAGGTCACCCAGTGAAAACGCCGGTTTGGGGCGAGATCGGCTACACGTTGGAAATTCTCCTGTCGCAATTGCCATCTAGCTTGTCGGCGCAGAGCCAGCTAGACGAACTGAAGGAACGCTGGGCGATCTGGCGACGCGAAAAAGAAAGCCGCGTGGTCGATGATCGCGGCCATGGCGTCTCCGCCGCCGCATTGTTCGCCGCCCTGACGAAAGTGGCGCCGGCGAACGCCGTCATGCCGGTGGACGTGGGCAACAATACCTATTCCTTCGGCCGCTATTTCGAACCGACGGGCCAATCGGTCTTGATGTCCGGCTATCTCGGGTCGATCGGGTTCGGCTTCCCGGCGGCTATGGGCGCTTGGGCCGCGACCCAAGATTTCCCTGAACATCACGGGCGAAAAGTCGTTTCGATCTCGGGCGACGGCGGATTCGGTCAGTATGCGATGGAGTTCACCACTGCGGTTCAGTACAATATGGACATCACGCATATCCTGATGAACAATTCCGAACTCGGCAAAATTTCGAAAGAGCAACGCTCCGGCGAATGGGAAGTCTGGCAGACTCACTTGACCAATCCATGCTTCGCATCGTTTGCGGAAAGCTGCGGCGGCTTCGGTCAGCGGGTGGAGAAGACCGCCGACCTTGAAGCGGCGATCAGCAAGGCGATCGCCCACGACGGCCCGGCGCTAGTCGAGGTCATCACCGACGCCGAGCTCGTCTAGGCTCACTCAGGGTCGCGGTCGGCGTGCTCCTGCAGCGCCGCCGCCACAAGGCCCGTCGGAACGGCGACGAGCCCAAGTCCGATCATAAGAACGATTCCGGTGAAAATCCGCCCACCGGCGGTTACCGGATAGACGTCGCCATAGCCGACCGTGGTCAATGTCGCGACCGCCCACCACATCGCGGCGGGAATCGACGAGAAGGCCTCAGGCTGCGCGTCATTCTCGAAATAATATATCCCCGACGCGGCGAGCAAGAAGACGATACCCGCCAAGAGCATGAAACACACGAACTCGTCTCGAATGCTATTGATCGCGGCGCTCAGGCGCTGCATCGCGCGGGAATATCGACCGAGCTTCAGAATGCGCACGATCCGCAATAGCCGCAGCGCCCGCAGCGCGCGCGTGTCGACGCCAGGGACCATCAGTGTTGGGATGATCGCGGCGAAATCGACGATGCCCCAGAAACTGAATACATAAGCGCTCTTTTTTTCCGCCGCCATCACTCTGAGCCCATACTCAAAAGTGAACATGACGGTGGAGGCGACCTCAATGACCAATAGGCATGCGACCAGCCAGGACGGCAGGCCGTCCATGGTCTCCAGCACCAACGCGGCGACCGAAATGAGGATCGTCGCCTGAATCGTCAGGTCGAACCGACGGCTCAGATCGCCCGCCTCGCCGCGAATGATCGACTTATAATTCATGGCCGCCCCTTCGGTGAACGCGAACGCCGAAAATAGACGCTCAATATACGGCGCACTTTTGACGAAGGCGGCAAGGCCGTCCATACCCGCGCGCCCTAAAGCCGGTCACAATTGCGCCGGTATGCGTCTGAATATTGAGGAAATTGGGTGCGGGAGTAGGATTTGAACCTACGACCTTCAGGTTATGAGCCTGACGAGCTACCGGGCTGCTCCATCCCGCATCAATCACGCCGACCATCGCGCGCCTACCGTCGAAGCGCGCTGCTAAGAAGCGATTTGGTCGGTTAGAGCGGCGGGTTATACATAAAAGGCTACCCCCGTTCAAGCTCAATCTTGCGGTTTTTCGTCGGAATTTTCAGGGGTCAGTCAGTCGATTGTTCCGCCGACACTTCAGCCAGGGACACTTTTTCGAAGACCGCCATATAATAGTCCTTGAGGCCGTCCACCTTCGGCTCTTCCACCAGGGCGAAACCCATGGTTTCGAGCTCAGCGACCAACTCGGCCTTGCCAAAACGGACATGGTCCTTGTTCTGACTGTCGACGCCCGGCGCGCCGCGATTGAACTCGACCATAAATAGTCGACCGCCATCGACGAGCGCATCGCGCACCGTCGCCATCACCGCTTCCGGGTCGTCAAGATAATGGTAGGTGTCGGCGATGTAGACCGCGTCCACCGAACCTGACGGCAACGTGATGTCCTTTGGATGGCTCAACACCGACACCACATTGGTCATGTCGAGATCGTCCACCCGTTGATTGATCAACCGCAAAAAGCGCGGCTCGATGTCGACGGCGTAAACCACGCCCTCGTCGCCGACGATAGGGGCGAACATCAACGTATAGAGCCCAGTGCCGGCGCCGATATCCGCCACCCGCTGTCCTGGCTGCAGCCGTAAGGCCGCGACCACGTTCTCCCGCGCGGCGAAAAGCTCGCGGCTCGACAGCTCCATGGTTTCTAACCAGAGCTGGATGTTCGTCTCTTCGCTCTCGCCATAGGGCTGGGGCTCCAGCGGTTCGACGTCGTCGACCTTGCCGCCGCCGCAGGCCGCCAATAGCACCATCGCCGTTGCAGCGCACGCCGCTCTCCAGGACCGCCGTCCGCACCACTTATTGTTCGTCATCGCCATCGCGCCATTATTGCCCCAGCCGCTCAATTTAGCGCATCGGCCTGGAATGGCAAACCAGTGGGAATTTTACCCGCCGCTGGCTCGCGGGGCTCCGGGGAGACCAATTAATCGCAGCATGGCCTAGGCGTCATGGGCGCCATGTCGTATTTGGCCAAAAAACTCGACCCACCTTTATCGCACATGATCGAATCGAACCTGATCGCGCCGATTATCGCCTCCTCGGTGTCGTGCGCTTTCCTAGCCGATGGGCAGCTGCCGACATATCACCCCCATCCGGCATACACCTGTCTTCGACATTCGCCGCCCAAAGCGCGTTCATTCGAGCATTCGACACGGCGCTGTTCATGGTCGATATCATTCATGCAGATCGATACAAGAAATCGAGCGCCAATGGCTCGCTCGTCGCCCTTAATGGCGTATGCTTCTCCCCGTCACGGCGCTCCATGAGCGATCCATACTGTTATCGACGCCATGCATAATTGACGTCTCAAGCTCTTATGCGCTCGACGATAATGGGCCTGGCAAGGGGTTCGATAAATTTTTGGCGACGCCACTCATAATGTTGCATACGGAAAATTATTGCGCGAATTGAGGACCCGCCGGATGGGCGGATCATTGGCAAACGCGCAGCAGATTCTAGCGTGTTACACGCGGCGCCATTGGGTTCGAAGTCGCGCGATGGCGGCGGCGCCATGGTTTAGATACGCCCGGCACAAAAACCAAAGGCCGATCAGGGCGATGACGTAAAGGAGATAAAATACGGCGGGCCCGATATTGAACGGCCAAACGACGGACATCGCCAACAATAGATACAGATGGGCGACATAAGCGAACAAAGGCGCGCGCCCAAATGGCCTCAGGACGACGTCGGCGACGCTTCCATCGGCAATCGACCGCATCGCGAACAAAAGGACCACGAAACTGCCGACATAGAGCATCAGGTAGCCGGGACTTGGCGGATATTTCGTCAGATTGAGCCAATCCCACCATTGCTGAGGCCGGGCGTGTCCATAATCAATCAGCCCCCAGCTGAAGCTAGCCAAGATCGCAAAGGCGACGATGCCGCCGACCGCCAACAAAAGAGCCAGGGGCGCCCGCTTTTGCAGTTCGGAGACCACGGATCGACCGAACGCCACGCCAAGCAATGCGATGCTGCACCATGGCAGGATGGGATAGAGAAACCTCGCCGAACCAACCTTGCCGGCGCTATAGAATAAGCGCGCTACAATCGATTCGTCGTCCGTCGGCGATACGCCCGCCCAAAAACTCAATGGCGCGATCAACGCCATGACAATCGCCAGGCTGACAATCCAATGGCGTTTCAACCAGAGCAAAGCGCCACAAATGATCATCGCGCCGCCAAGCGCTGAAAGAACGCTGAACCCATAAAGAGCCGGGACGGCCCCGCCCGGCGCCGCTGGCGAATTGAAGACATTGATAGGGTCGCCCCAAACGCCGCCCAGCATCCAAACCGGGCGAACGACGATCGCCTCCAGGAGAATCAACATCACCCCGCGCTGTAAGAAATGTTTGATGATGGCGTTGCGTCCAACGCCGTGCGATTCGCACTTGCTCGCGTAGAGCGTCATGCTTGCGCCCATCAAAAAGAAAAACCCCGGGGCGCATACATGGGTGATGACCCGCTCAATCAGGGGCCACGCAGTTTCATAGACTGGCGGCGCGCCGCCCCACCATTCAGTGGAATGCGCCCGGGCGAGGAAAAATCGCGCATGGTCGAGCACCATTAGAACGATGATCAGTCCGCGCGCCCGGTCGATAGCCGTCAGTCGGTCAGTTGTCGCCGTGTTCATTGGGGTCCGTCATATCTCTCCCCAATCGTATTATTCCCGAGCGCGTTATTCCCAAGCGCGTTATTCCCAAGCGCGTCGCGATGCGCCTTCAGCATCACGTACAGCGCATCACCTTCTGTGCATCAAATTCCGTCCGGCAGGTACGCCACGCGAACCTTTCAGACTCGCATTGACTTATTATAGGTGAGCCACAAGGGCGTTCGATAAGTTTTTGATGAATTTCGACATAATGCTGCGTGCGGAAAATTATCGCCGGCGCTCCTCGCGCCGAAACGGCATTGAGATACGTGGAATCGCGACCAAAATCGTTTCCACGAAGCATATGCCCTTCGATCCAGAAACTGAGCGCGTCGACTGCGTTCATTGTGGTGACATTCACGCCGGCCAGATCGTCCATTTGTGGCGAGGCCAGGCGCACTGGCGCGCAACAAAAAGCGATGCGCTACGCGCTCAGACCAACAGCGATGTGATTGGAGAATTGCAAGAAGGGTTATGTCGGCTTTGCAGGCCTGGCGGCGACTTACTCTCCCACGCCTTAAGACGTAGTACCATCAGCGCTGGGGAATTTAACGACCGAGTTCGGAATGGGATCGGGTGGAGGCTCCCCGCCAAAACCACCAGACCGGCAAAAACGACATATTGTGAGAGCCTTCCGAGCGACGCTCGGATCGGCCACAGGGCCGAATTCATGTCTAACGCTTGCGGGAACAAATCCTTGAACGGACCGTTCGCCGCGCATGAGCCACTGCATGCTTCCTTCCGAAGAAGTTGGCATGAGGACGATCAAACCAATCGAGCAATTAGTACTGGTTAGCTTCACGCGTTACCGCGCTTCCACACCCAGCCTATCAACGTGGTGGTCTACCACGACTCTCAAGGGAATACTTGTTTCGAGGCCGGCTTCCCGCTTAGATGCTTTCAGCGGTTATCCGTTCAATACATAGCTACCCAGCTGTGCTCTTGGCAGAACAACTGGTCCACCAGAGGTATGTCCACCCCGGTCCTC
>CAYWWL010000076.1:0-7743 GCA_964461925.1 uncultured Caulobacterales bacterium
AGCGTCGAGGTAGCGCGGATTGGTGGCGTGATGCACGCGGTGGTGGCTCGGCGTGTTCAACACCCATTCAAGCGGACCCAATTTGCCGATCTGCTCGGTGTGAATCCAGAATTGATAAACCAGGTTCACGCCGCCGACGAAGATCAGCATCAGCGGATGGAAGCCGACCAAGACGAGCGGCGCCTTGAATAAGATCGAGCCGATGATTCCGCCGGTCCAGGTCTGTCGCAGCGCCGTAGTCAGATTATAATGCTGCGACGAATGATGGATGATGTGGCTGGCCCAGAACCAGCGCCGTTCATGGCTGATCCGATGCCACCAATAATAGCGCAGATCGTCGATCACGAAACATAACGTCACCGCCCACCACGTATTCGGAATCTCCAGCAGGCGATATTGGTAGACCGCCGTCAGCGCCGTCGCGACAATCGCCGCGCCGCCGAACAAGGGCGCGATCTGCGAGCCGAGCCCCATCAACATGCTCGCCGCGGAATCCCTGGTCTCATAGTCGCCGCGACCATTGAGACGCCAGGCGATCATTTCGATCAGGATCAAGATGACGAATGCGGGAACCGCAAGGGTGACAATGTCTGGAAACGTCATAACTGCGAAACCCTATCGCGGCGCGGTTAATCGTCCAACCCATTGGGCGGCCTCTGCGTCGCTTTGCGTCATCAGGGTCACCGCGCCAAGGCCGGGTTCGTCGAGTTTCAGAATGATCTCCGCGCCGTGCTGGACCGGTCGGAACGTCTCCGCCCCGCCGCGGCGGGTGGCGACATGATCGCCGAGGCGAAACGCCAGCAATAATTCGCCTGTCTCCGCGCGGGTCACCGCCGCGCGCCCGATAATGTCCACGAGCCATTCGCCAGGCGCGAAGTCCGGCTCGTCGAACGCCGCCCGCTCCGCCGCCGCCGCGGCGGTGACGCGCATGGTCTTGATCCCGCCCAACAGCGCCGAGACGCCGACGACAAAAGCGATCCCGCCGAGCGAGATCGCCAGATCGAGGTATAGATTGCCGGTCACGAAGCGGGCGAACGCCGGCGCGCCATGGCGCCGGCGACGGCCTTAGCCGACGATTTCAGCGTCGGTGAAGAAGAATTTGATTTCTTCCGCCGCGGTGTCCGGGCCGTCGGAGCCGTGCACCGAATTCTCGCCAATGGATTCGGCGAATTCTGCGCGGATCGTGCCGGCGTCGGCTTCGGCCGGATTGGTCGCGCCCATGATTTCGCGGTTCCGGGCGATGGCGTTTTCGCCTTCCAGAACCTGCACCACCACCGGGCCGGACATCATAAAGTCGACCAATTCGCCGAAGAACGGACGCTCTTTGTGGACGGCGTAAAAGCCTTCAGCCTGCTCGCGGGTCATGTGGATCCGCTTGGAGGCGATCACCCGCAGGCCGCCTTCTTCAAGTTTAGCGACGACTTTGCCGGTGATGTTGCGACGCGTGGCGTCAGGTTTGATGATCGAGAATGTGCGTTCAAGCGCCATGATTACTGCCCCTTTATGGAAAGAACCGGACGCGACGCGCCCGCGGTTGGCGGTTCCCTATCAATGCGCGCGGTTCGCC
This sequence comes from uncultured Caulobacterales bacterium, assembly GCA_964461925.1. Taxonomy (GTDB): domain Bacteria; phylum Pseudomonadota; class Alphaproteobacteria; order Caulobacterales; family Parvularculaceae; genus MED-G105. The sequence continues at coordinate 1,568 of CAYWWL010000076.1, forward strand.
GCAAGCCCGGCTTGCGAGGAATGCGCGAAGATGTATTTTCCAGCCTTTGTTCATCGCCGTTATGGGCCCCGCCCGAACCGGCCGCCGCGATCCGAGACGCCCCGCCCGTGCTGCATATCAATGACCTTACATACCGTATCGAAGCGCGGGTTCTGTTCGACCAGGCCACCGCGGCGATCAGCGAGGGCTGGAAGGTCGGCTTCGTCGGCCAGAACGGCGCCGGCAAATCGACCTTGCTGCGCCTGATCAAAGGCGAAATCGCCCCGGACGACGGCGCTGTCGCCCTGCGCAAAGGCCGCCGGCTCGGCGCGCTCGCCCAAGAAGCCCCGGCGGGCGAGGAAAGCTTGATCGAGACGGTGCTCGCGCATGATGTGGAGCGGGCGTCATTGCTCGCGGAACTTGAGGCCAATACCGCCGATGACAAGCGGATCGCGGACATTCACACGCGGCTGAGCGACATCGACGCCCATTCCGCCGAAGCCCGAGCGAGCGCCGTGCTCGCCGGTCTCGGCTTCAGCGCCGACGAGCAACGCCGACCCTGCTCGTCGTTTTCCGGCGGCTGGCGCATGCGCGTCGCCCTCGCCGGACTGCTGTTCGCCGCCCCCGACCTCTTATTGCTCGACGAACCGACTAACTATCTCGACATCGAAGGAGCGATGTGGCTCGAGGCGTATATTCGCCGCTATCCTTACACGGTGGTGATCGTCAGCCACGACCGGGATTTCCTCAATCGCTGCGCGACCCATATTCTCGCCCTCGAAGGCCGCAAACTATCGGTCCACAATGGCGATTATGACACCTATGTGCGCCGCCGGGCCGAAGCCCGGGCCCAGGCCATGGCGATGAAAACCAAGCAAGACGCGCAGCGGCGGCATATCGAAAGTTTCGTCGAGCGTTTCCGCGCCAAAGCGTCGAAAGCCAAGCAAGCCCAAAGCCGGATCAAGGCGCTGGAGAAAATGTCCGAGATCGCCGAACCGATCGAAACCCGGACCATCCCCTTCTCGTTCGGCGATCCCAAACCGATGGCGCCGCCGATCGTGCGCCTGGTCGACGCCGACCTCGGCTACCAGCAGGGCGTTCCAATCCTTCGGAACGTCAATCTACGGATCGATCAAGACGACCGCATTGTCATTCTCGGCCAGAACGGCCAAGGCAAGTCGACTCTGGTGAAATCGATCAGCAGTCGCCTCGCCGCCCTAAAGGGATCGATCTACAAGCATAAGAAATTGAAGATCGCCTATTTCTCCCAGCACCAGGTGGACGAGCTGGTCGCCGGGCAAACGCCCCTCGACCATGTCCGCGCGCGGTTGCCCGAAGCGACCGAAGCCGAAGCGCGATCGAAAACGGCGATCCTCGGCTTCGGCGCGGAAAAAGCCGACACCAAGATCGTCAACCTGTCCGGCGGCGAGAAAGCCCGGCTCTTGCTCGGCCTGATCACCATGGACGGGCCGCATATGATGATCCTCGACGAGCCGACCAACCATTTGGACATCGACTCCCGGGAGGCCTTGGCCGACGCGTTGAACGTCTATGGCGGCGCGGTTTTATTGATCACCCATGACGCCCACCTCGCCGAACTTGTCGCCGATCGTTTGTGGCTGGTGCGCGACGGGGCGGTGACGCCCTATGACGGCGACCTTTCCGCTTATCGCTCGCTGATCTTGGAGACCCGCAAGGCCAAAACCGACGCCGGCGCCGCTAAGTCCGCCTCGCAGCAAGCCACCACGCGGCGCACCGCCGCCGCTCAACGCGACGCCCTCGCCCCGTTGAAGAAAAACGCCGAAGCAGAAGAGCGGCGATTGGAAAAACTCAACCAAGCGCTTTCTAAACTTGACTCGGTCCTAGCGGACGGCGAGCTTTATCGCACCGATCCGCCTCGGGCGCTGAAATTACAGAAAGAGCGCGCTGCGTTGACCCGGGCGATCGAAACAGCGGAAGACGCCTGGATGCTCGCTTTAGAAGCCTATGAGGCTGCGCAACAAGCGTGATCGGCGCGCCGCGCCATTTAAAGGCCGCGCCATTTAGAGAAAGAGTGACACCATGAAGAATCCCGACGCTTGCGCCGATATGGCCGACGTTCGCACCGAAATCGACCGGATCGACGAAGAGTTGGTCGATCTCTTGGCGCAACGCTGGGGCTATGTCGATCGCATGTGGCAGCTTAAGCAAGAGAAGGCCCAAGTCGCTTCGGTGCCATGGCGCAACCGCGAAGTGATCGATCGGGTCCGCACCCGCGCAAGTGAAAAATCCATGCCGCCGGAAATGGCCGAAGCCTTGTGGCGACAGATCATCGGCTGGGGCATCCAGTATCAAGAAGAGCAATTGCGCAAAGACTGATCGCCTGCTCGCGTGCGGCAATTAGGGCAAAGAAAAACGGGCCTCAAAGGGCCCGCCCGTTAGTCATTACAAATACTATATTATTGTGCTCTGCCTAGACGCGTTCTCGGAGGGAGGCAAGCGACAGCGCAGAATTTTTGCGTCGCCAGCTATTTCTGCAGGAACGCCATGGGATCGACGGCTTTCAGGTTTTGCCGGATCTCAAAATGCAGTTGCGGTTGCTCCGCCGCGCCGGTCTGCCCGACTTTGGCGATCACCTGACCTTGGCGCACGCGTTGATCTTTGCGCACCAGCATCACGTCGTTGTGCGCGTAGGCGGTGACGAATCCGTCATCGTGCTTAACCAGCAATAGATTGCCGTAACCGTTTAACTCCGAGCCGCGATAGACGACGATGCCGTCCCGGGCCGCGCGCACCGGCGTGCCCACAGGCGCGGCGATATTGATGCCGTCATTGCGCGCCCCCGTCGCGCCAGTGTCGAACTCGCCGACAAGCGCGCCTTTCACCGGCCAATCGAACACCGAACCGGTCGGCGCTGCCGCGGCTTTTGGCGCCGGCGCCACGGCTTTCGCCGCAATCGGCCGCACGCTCGCAAGCGCCGGACCGCCCGGCACTTTCAGCTTATCGCCAACCGACAATTGGTAAGGCGCACGCAACTTGTTCATCGACGCCAAGCTCGCGACGCTGACGCCGGAGGCGTTGGCGATGCCGTACAGCGTGTCGCCGCGTTTCACCGTATACGTGCTGGTCGACGCGGGCTTGGCTTTCGCCACGGCTTTTTTCGGCGTCGCTTTAGCGACTTTCTGGGCCACGGCCGCAGACGGAATCCGCAACTTCTGACCGACATCCAATGTGTACGGCGGCTTCAATTCATTCAACGCGATGATCGCGTTCGGCGGCACGTTATAGCGACGTCCGAGGGCGTAGACGGTGTCGCCGCGCCGCACCGAAGCCACCATGGACGTATCCGACGCCGGGCCCGGGCTGCGATATTGCGCTTTGATCGGCCGCGCCGTTTCCAGCGTCGTCGGCGAGGACACACGCGTCAGCGTCGGCAATTCTTCCTGGGCCACAGGCGCAGTTTGCCGAACCGCCGTGCGGGTCGGCGCCGGCGCCGCGCCTAAATCAGATTCGCTGGTGTAGACCCGGCCCTGCCAATGGGGCTGCGAACCGTACACAACGGGCGCCGCCTGTTGACTGGTGCATGCCGCGACTCCGCACGCCAACGCAGAAATAGAGAAATACCGAACAACGCTCAAAGCTCTCATGACGCTCGCCCCGTCTCATCATTAACCATCGCTTAACGATTCGAAGCAATCGGTTAATAATCCATTAATACATGGCTGGATTGGGTCGGCAAAATAATTATGCCGACCACGGAGGCCTTGAGCGCTTAACCGTCGAAGGAAAGATCGCGCAGCGACGCGTCCAAGGAAGCCTTAGATTCGTGGTGAGTCAGCGCCAAATGCAAGGGCGTCACTGAGATCTTCTTGTCGTAGATCGCGCGCAAATCCGTGCCTTGCGGCGGGTTGGACAACTTACCGGTGAAACCGAACCAGTAATACGACCCGCCGCGCAGATCCATGCGCTCTTCGGCGTAGAGCTGCAAATGATCGCGATGGCCTTGATCCGTGACTTCAATGCCGGCGACCTCGTCGGGTTCGCAGGCGGGGAAATTGACGTTGATGACGACGTCGTCAGGCCATCCGGCTTTCAGCAGCCTGCGGATGATATCCGCGCCATAGCGTTCGGACGTCGCCCACGCGGCCGAGTGCCGGGTGAAGCGGGACATCGACAAAGCGACGGACGGAATGCCGAGGGTCATGCCCTGCAAGGCCGCGGCGATGGTCCCGGAGAAGGTCACGTCTTCGGCGAGGTTCTGCCCATTGTTCACGCCAGACAGGACCAGGTCCGGTTTTTTGTCGCCGAGCAAATTGCTCACCGCCATCATCACCGCGTCGGTCGGCGTGCCGGAGACGGCGAAGCGCTTGTCGCCATAGTCCCGGATCCGGATCGGATGCGCCAATGTCAAGGCCCGGGCCGCGCCGGACTGTTCTTCCTGCGGCGCGACGACCCAAACGTCGTCGGTCAGGTCGCGGGCGATCTTGACGAGGCTTTCCAGGCCGCGCGCGTGGATGCCGTCATCGTTCGAACACAGAATGCGCATGGTCGATCATACTTTCGCTATTGGCGTTACGACGCGGCGTCGATCTTTTCGGCGCCGCCCATATAGGGCTGCAGCGCCGCCGGAATGGCGATCGATCCATCGGCGTTTTGATAATTCTCCAACACCGCGACCAGGGTCCGTCCCACGGCGAGCCCCGACCCGTTCAACGTGTTGACGAAGCGCGTCTGCTTTTTCTCGCCCGCTGGACGATAGCGCGCCTTCATGCGGCGGGCCTGGAAGTCGCCGCAGTTAGAGCACGAGGAAATCTCGCGAAACGCGCCCTGCCCCGGCAACCAGACCTCCAAGTCGTAGGTCTTCACTGCGGAGAAGCCCATATCGCCGCACGACAGGACCATGGTCCGAAACGGCAATTCGAGCTTTTTCAAGATCGCCTCGGCGCACTCGGTCATGCGTTCGTGCTCGGCCTCGGATTGCTCCGGCAGCACGATCGACACGAGCTCGACCTTGGAGAACTGGTGTAGGCGGATCATCCCGCGGGTGTCGCGTCCAGCCGAGCCCGCCTCGGAGCGGAAGCACGGCGTCCACGCGGTGAACCGCTTCGGCAGCGCTTCTTCCTCGAGAATGCTGTCGGCGACGATATTGGTGAGCGGCACCTCCGCCGTCGGGATCATCCAATAATCGTCGGCGGTGCGGAATTGATCCTCGGCGAATTTCGGCAGCTGGCCGGTCCCGTAAAGCGCCGCGTCGCGCACCAAGAGCGGCGGCGCGACTTCGGTGTAGCCATAGTCCTGGGTCTGGACGTCGATCATGAAATTGGCGATCGCTCGTTCGAGCCGCGCCAGGCGACCGGACAACAAAACGAAACGCGAGCCCGACAATTTCGCCGCAGTCTCGAAATCCATTTCGCCGAGGGCCTCGCCAAGCTCGAAATGTTGCTTCGCGTCGTTCATGGTCGCCGGTTCGCCCCAGCGACGGATTTCGACATTGTCCGCCTCTTCCAGTCCGTCCGGCGTGTCCGCCGCCGGCAAGTTCGGCAAGGCTTCGACGATGGCGGTCACGTCGGCGAGCAAGCCATCGCGCTTAGCTTCGATTTCCGGCATCTTCGCTTTGACCGCTTCAACCTCCGCCATCAAGGATTTGAATAAGTCCTCGTCGCCTTTGGCTTTCGCCGCGCCGATCTGTTTCGAGGCGGCGTTGCGTTTCGCCTGCAGCTCTTCCAGCTCGACGGTGCAGCGGCGCGATTCCTTGTCCAGCGCCAAGATTGCGTCGGCTTGCGGGGCCACGCCCCGGCGCTTGAGACGAGCGTCGAAGTCGGTCGGGTTCTCACGGATGTATTTTAGGTCATGCATGCGGCGCACCTATAATGGGGGTCAGAGCAAACGGGAATAGCCAATCGCGAATTGATCAGGCCGTGGCTGAGGCTTCGTCGTCTTCCGATGATCGCGCGTTCTTCGCCGCGATGCGCACGGAGACGATCGACAATTCATAGAGCGCGATGATCGACACGCCGAGGACGATCTGGCTGATCGGGTCCGGCGGCGTCAAGAACGCCGCGGCGATGAAAATGCCGACAATGGCGATGCGACGATTGCGGGTCAGAAAATCCGGCGTCAGCAAGCCGGCGCTAGCCAAAAGCGTCAGAAAAACAGGCAATTGGAAAGCGAAGCCGAAGGCCAGAATGAGGGTTGTGATCAAGGACAGATAGTCGCCG
>CAYWWL010000076.1:7753-8448 GCA_964461925.1 uncultured Caulobacterales bacterium
AGCAATTCGAAATTCGCCGGCGCGCCTTCCCCGGCCTGGGCTTCGAACCCGACCGCGAACTGCATCACGAACGGCATCAGCACGAAATAGACGAGGCTCGCTCCAAGACCGAACAGGATCGGCATGGCCACCAGGAACGGCGCGGCGGCCTTGCGCTCCCGCCGGTAAAGCCCCGGGGCGACGAAGGCGTAAACCTGATAGGCGAGCATCGGCGAGGACAAGCCGATGGCGGCGAACAACGCCAGACGCACCCGGGTGAAGAAGAACTCCAGAGGCGCGAAGTAAAGCGTCGGATCGCTGCCGTCGGCGGCCGTCTTCGAAACGGCGTCGACGAAGGGAATGACAAGAATATCAAAGATTTGTCGCGAGACCGTAAAGCACAGAACGAAGGCGACGGCGACGCTCGCCATGCTGACGATCAAGCGCTGGCGCAGCTCCACCAGATGATCCATCAGCGGCGCCGCCGACGCCGCTAATTCGTCCGCGTCCTGGTCTGCCGACACAGTGTCGAGTTGGTTGTCCGTCACGACGCCGCGCCTTTCGCCGGCGTCTCGCCAACGTCCGTCCCGCTTGGCCGTTCCGCCGTTGGCGTCTCCGCCGAGATGTCCGGAGCGGCGTCATCACGAAGCTCGTCGCCAGGGTCGTCGCCAGGGTCGTCGCCAGCGTGATCGCCCGCCGCAACCGGTCCCGACGCG
>CAYWWL010000077.1:0-8419 GCA_964461925.1 uncultured Caulobacterales bacterium
CGCTGGATCCACGCGGACCACGTGGGATGGCGCGACGTGCGATGCGTCCTCCGCGTGCTTGGTGAATTCAAAGATTTTCGAATGCCCGCCCGTTAGGATCGAACCGTCCGGCGCGATGTTCACATTATCTGGCGCCGTATTCACCTTGTAGGCCGTATTACGGCGCAGAGCGCCGGTTTTCGGATCTCGCTCAAATTCGGTTATCTGCCGGTTGAGGATTTCCGCCACGTAGATCTTTTTTCCGTCCGCAGATCGATTGATGCCATTGGCGTAAGCCAGGCCGCCGGCTGCGTCAGCGCCGGTTTCGCCATCGAAATAAACCACACCGGTCATCGGCGCCGCCAGATAGAGTTCGATAAAGGATAGGGGGCCGGAATCATGGCGCCGATCGTTGGTGGCGTAGAATTGCCGAGGCCCAACGCCGACGACGTCGTTCGGCGAGTACATAGCGTCAAAACTGACGCTTTCGAGATGCGACAAGGTATTATCGGCGTTGACGGCGAAGATTTCGACGATCTCCTCCCCGCTATCAGGATGATTGACGACGAACAAGCGTTGTTGCCCGTCCGGCGCCGTCCATAAGTTGATGCCATGGGGGTGAATGCCGGTCATGTCTGACGGCGATACTTTCGTGACGCGGTCGGATCCGTCAAGCGCGAGCGCGTAAATGCCGTTAGTGTCATGGCTGTTTTCGTTATTGTCGCCTAAGTACCACGCGCGACGGTCAGCCGCCGAAACATAGGCGACGCCCTTATCGTGATCGATGGCGATGTCCTCAGAGCCCGGTGCAATATCAACGCGGCGGCATGAGTCGACGAGGACTGGCTGTAAATTGACCAACGCTCCCGAAGCCGGCGCCAAAACCATCAGCGCGCGCGCAATCAGCGCCAAGACAACCACGCCCACAAGAATAAATACCAACCGCATAGGACCCTCCACCTTTGCCTTGTATCTTCCAGATTTAGCCTCTAAGGGCAATGCGGTCGCACGTCAGATGGCGGAAAAGATAGGATTCTTCAGGATATGGTCGAACACGGCCCAGCAGTCCGACGGGGGCTGATAGGAATAATTTGCGGCGGCGCAATATTGCTCGCCGGCTGCGCCTCGGCGCCCGACGGCGGGCAAAATCCGGCGTCCCATGAGGTCGATGCGGCTGAATGCGCGTTAAAAGGCGGCGAGGTGCGCAGAGCCGGCATGCTTGGTCAATACCGGTGCATCATTCCATATACTGACGCTGGCGCGCTATGCCGCGATAGCGGCGAGTGCGAAGGCCGCTGTAAGGGCGACGATTCGGTGACGAACTATGACGCTGAGCCGGGCGCCGCCAAAGGAAAATGCGAAGTCAATGACAGTCCTTTCGGTTGTTACTCGTTGATTGAAGATGGAACGCCTACGCCGTTTTTGTGCGTCGACTAAGGGGATGCCGCCATGTCAAAACCGTCCGTAGCGAGTTTTCGTCAATTTCCTGGGCCGTTAGGAATGATGCTGACGTCGCTGTTCGATATGAGAACGCCAGACGTCGAGGTCGTCGTGACGAAGGACGATAAAGCCGCCGTCGCGGAGGGCGCCGAAATCGTCATCGCGACGGCGTTTGACGACATTGACGCGGAGACCGCCGCGGCGCTTCCGGACAGCGTCAAAATGGTCGCAAGTTTCGGCGTCGGCGTCGATCATCTCGCGATCGACGCGCTGAAGGCGCGCGGGATCATGGTCTCGAATACGCCTGACGTCACCACCGCCTGTCTCGCCGACACCGCAATGGGATTGATAATCGCCGCATGCAGACGGTTTCGCGAGGGGCTCGCGATCGCCGAAACAGGCGAGGGGCGCGGCATGCTCACCCAGGACAGCTGGGGACAGCGCGTCACTGGGCGCACGCTCGGCATTGTCGGCATGGGCAATATGGGCAAGGCCGTCGCGCAACGTGCGCGAGCGTTCGACATGCCGATCGTCTACACGACGCCGCGGCCGAGCCCGGAGCTGGACGCAGAGGTCGGCGGCAAGTCCGTGGATCTCGACACGTTGTTGCGCACGGCCGATATCGTATCGTTACATTGTCCGTTAAAAGACGAAACCAAAGGGCTTATCGACGCCGCCGCGATCGAGAAAATGAAACCCTCGGCGGTGATCGTCAATATCTCCCGCGGTCCGATCATCGACGAATTGGCGTTGATCGACGCGTTGAAGAGCGGGAAAATTTTCGCCGCCGGCCTCGACGTGTTCGAAACCGAACCTGGCCCGATCCGCGAGGAATTGCGCTCCCTGCCGAACGCCTATTGCTTGCCGCATATCGCGTCCGCCACATTGGAGAGCCGGGGCGCGATGGCTCAACGCGTGATCGAGAACATTAACCAGTACATGGCTGACGGGGCGCCGAAGGATCGCGTGTGCTAGATGGGCGATCCGCTGATCGTCACATTGTTGATGGACGCGGCGAGCGACGAGATTTTCCAGACGCAGCGCCGAGCTCATTTCCCGCCGGAACTCAATAGGGTGCCGGCGCATCTGACGCTGTTTCATCATTTGCCGGGACAACGCGAGGCGTGGGTTCTCGACGTCCTTGGTCGGGCCTGCGCGCAAACGCCGCGCATCGACGGCGCGGCGACGGGATTTATCCGGCTCGGTCGTGGGCTCGCCTATCGAATCGTGGCGCCGGATCTCGTTGCGTTCCGAAATCGGCTGGTCGAACGCTTCCAGGACGTCTTGATCGCTCAAGATCGCGGAGGATTTCGACCGCATGTCACCATTCAGAACAAGGCGACGGCGGCCCGCGCCATAGCCTTGGAGGCGCATTTGACGGCGTCATTCGAGCCATTTCCGGTCATTGGCGAGGGTCTGCAGATCTGGCGCTACAAGGGCGGGCCTTGGGAGCCCTTAGGCGTGATGCTGTTTGGCGGATCACAGGGTGGCGAGACGGCTTGACGTCAGCCCCGCTGATGCATAGCTGTGGTGCAGCAACGCACCCTCGGGGATAAGGAGAAATGGGCATGGCCGACACTGCGGTTCACGACGCGATCAAGGCGAAAGTCGACGCAAACGACGTGATGCTGTTCATGAAAGGCACGCCGCAGTTCCCGCAATGTGGGTTTTCCGCGGCGGTGGTCCAGATTCTCGACTATCTCGGCGTGGAATTCGGCGCCGAAAACGTGCTTGCTGACGATGATCTGCGCAGCGGCATCAAAGAGTTCTCCGACTGGCCGACAATTCCGCAACTCTACGTGAAGGGCGAATTCGTCGGCGGCTGCGATATCGTCAAGGAGATGTTCGAGCAAGGCGAACTGCGCGGCTTCCTTGAGGAAAAAGGCGTTGCGCTTAGCTAGGCGTCGAGCCGTCCCGTCGTCCCAATCTTGCGGCGAGGGCCAGACGCGTCAGTCGTTTTGCCCGCAGCGCATTGCTGGTTTCGATTGGTTGAAGGCGCCGCTGATTGAATGCGCCGCCATTCCCGCTGGCCGCAGCGGCGCTGCGCCGCGCGTTCGAGCCGCTCTTTTTTTTTGCGGCAAGCGTCGCGGTTTTGCGCGCCCTGCGGGCCCATATGGGTCGTCTAAGAATTTTCTTACCGTTAAGCGAGCGCCCAAGACGTGACGTTGGCGCTTGTTTCCAGCATCATCGTGCCGGTAGAGAGCAATCGGCTTAGATTTAGGGGCGGTCCCTGAGGGCTGTGACGTTTGCTCTGCAACCGATTTATTTTGATCGGCTAGCTGGGCGATCGTTTCGTTCCGTACCCATATGGCGGCGCGCATTGAACTAGCCCGGCGCGCATCATCAGCGATCGCTCCAACACCATAACATTGAAATACGCGATTGGCGGATAGCCCGGTCAGCTGTGTCTTTCCCAAGGTTGAGCCGCGACCTTGGGTTGCGCTGATCCGCCGCCATAAATGGTGCAAACGGACAATTCCAGGATCCAAGCGATAATTTTCTTGAAGTATAAGCTCATACTGTTGCAGGTTTAAATTTATATATCAGCAATTCTGAATTCTATACATAAAGAAATATATCATGAGCAAGCAGTCTAATCAAATTCACCATAGTATTAAGACTAAACAGATTGACTATAAAGGGCGCAGACGCGGCAGCCGCTATGGGTTTGACGGTGGCTCTTATCGCCTCGACGACGGCGTCGAAAGCGATGCGCGATCTGGCGCATTGCCCTCTGATCTTGCTCAGTCAGCTGATGAGCAGAGTGGCGACGGAATGGCCCAGGGGCTAAGCTTTAGTCGTGCGGTCGCGGCGCCTGTCGGTTTGGTGAAACGGGCGGCGCTAGCGTCGACGGCGCTAGCCGTGGCTGGAATGCGTCGTCAATCAACCGCTTTGCACGCAACGCTCCGGCCTGCCGCCGTATTATGTCAGATTTATCCGTTGAGGAATCAACTGGGCAGTAGGGCGATAAGGCTCGCCAAGCGGTCGGCCTCGTGGGGCGGCTTGTCGAGGCGCAGTCGATGGATCCGCGGAAAGCGCATGGCGAGCCCGGACTTATGCCGGCTTGATCGGTTGAGCCCTTCGAAAGCGATCTCCAGGACCATGCCGATGTCCAGCGTGGCGGTCACCTGGCGCACCGGGCCGAACCGATCTTCGGTATGCTCCCGGACGAATTTGTCCAGGACCCTTAATTCTTCGTCGGTGAAGCCGAAATACGCCTTGCCCACGGGCGTCAACGTCATCTCGTCGGTCCAGACGCCAAAGGTGAAGTCGGAATAGAGGCTTGAGCGTTTGCCATGGCCGCGCTGGGCGTACATCATCACGGCGTCGACGAGAAATGGATCGCGCTTCCATTTCCACCATTCGCCTTTCGGGCGACCGGGTACGTAAGCGGCGGCGCGGCGTTTTAGCATGACCCCTTCGATAGCCGCGTTCGGCGGATCCATGCGCAGTTGGTCGAGTTCGTCGAATGACGAAAACGGCACCAGCGGCGATAGGTCCATGCGCGTCGGCGACGATCGCGCGAAATAGTCTTCAAGTCTGGCCCGGCGTCGGGCGAAGGGCAGGACGCGTAGGTCTTCGCCGTTTAGCGCCAATGCGTCATAGGCGCGGATAAAGGCGGGATGGGTCGCCAAGAGTTTTTTCGATACGGTTTTGCGATTAAGCCTTTTTTGCAGTTCGGAGAAGGGTTGAACGTTAAATCCATCCTTATCGGGATCGTAAATCAAAAGTTCTCCGTCTATTGATCCGTCTATATTGAGAGCGTCGATGATATCAGGGAAGGCGGCGGAGATATCGTCCCCGGTCCGGGAATAGAGGCGTTTGACGCCGGCTTCGGCCGTGGCTTGGACTCGCACGCCGTCCCATTTCCACTCAGCCAGAAACTCGTTCGGCTCAAGGGTCGCCCGCGCGGCTTCGTCAATGGCATGGGCGAGCATGACAGGGCGGAAGCGGCCGGGCTTTTCCGCGTCGGGCTTGGGACCGCGGTTCTCTAGCCACGCAAAGAGGTCCTGATACGGGATATCGAGGCCGTGCCAGATCTCCTCCACCTGCTGCGGGTCGACCTCGCCATAATGCGCTAGGGCGACCTTTGCGAGGCGCGATGAGACCCCAACCCGAAAACCGCCAGTGACGAGTTTTAGAAGCGCGAAACGACCGTCCGCGGGCAAGGCGTCGAGCCATTCGGCGATCAGTCGGCTGGCGTCGGCCTTGCTCGCGCGGTTGAGGGTCTCCACCACCGCCGCGAGGTTGGGCGGGGCGTTGGCGCGACTGTCCCCCGGCCACATCAAAGAGATGGTTTCGGCCATGTCGCCGACATAGTCGTAGGATAGTTCGAAAAGGCTCTCGTCTGTTCGTGCGTGGATAAGGGCGCGCAAGGCCGCCGGTTTCACGCTGTTGATGGAGAGATCGCCTGTAATGGCGGCGATGGCGTAACCCCGATCCGGATCCGGCGTCGAGGCTATAAAATCGGTAAGCAATCTAATCTTGCCGTTACGTTGGGGCGTCAAGCTTAGGCGATCAAGAAGGTCGGCGAAGGCGCGCATGGTTCAGTCATTCTCATCGTCATAACCGACGATGGATAGGGGGCGCGCTGGCAGGCCTTCGAGCTCCGCCCAGCGCATCAGCGCGTCTTCTCGGCCATGGGTTATCCACAATTCCTGCGGCGCGATCCGGCTGATGGCCGTGGTGAGTTCGTCCCAGTCCGCATGGTCGGAGAGGATCAAGGGCAATTCAACGCCTCGTTGTTTAGCGCGCGCGCGGATTCGCATCCAGCCCGAAGCGAAGCACGCGACCGGATCGGCGAAGCGTTGGGCCCATTTATCCGCGAACGCCGATGGCGGGGCGACCACAATCTCGCCGGCGAACCGACGCGCTTCGCCGGCCTTTAGCGTCGCAGAAGCGAGCGGGCCGAGATCGACGCCATGATCAGCATAAAGATCGCATAGCTTTGTCATGGCCCCATGAAGGTAGATTGGCTTATCGTAACCAGCGTCGCGCAAGAGCTTGATTATGCGCTGGGCCTTGCCCAAGGCGTATGCGCCGACCAAATGGGTCCGCTCAGGAAATAGCGCGACGGATCGCAGCAGTTTTGCGACCTCGTCACGATCGTCGGGATGGCGGAAGACCGGTAGGCCGAAGGTGGCTTCGGTGATGAACACGTCGCACGACATATATTCGAACGCAGCGCATGTGGGGTCGCGCCGGCATTTATAGTCGCCCGCCGCGATTAGCCGCTTGCCTTGATACTCGACGACGATCTGCGCCGATCCGAGGACATGCCCAGCGGGAATCAAACTAACGCCAACCCCATTGATAGTGACGGTCTCGCCATAGGCCGCGGCTTGTCTGCCCTTGGTGAAGTTTTCGCCATACCGGGCGGCCATGATCGCGAGGGTTTCTGGCGTCGCGAGAACCGCGCCGTGGCCGGCGCGGGCGTGATCGGCGTGACCATGGGTGATGACGGCCCGGTCGACGGCGGCGACGGGGTCGATGTAAAAATCACCAGGCGGACAATAAATCCCCTGTTTGGTTGGATGTAGAATATCGCCTAATTTGAGCATTAGGCCCAAGCTAGGCGAATGCGTTTAGCGCGTCACCGATTATTGCATGGCGTTTCGACAGATCATCGGCGAAAGCCAATCCTTCGGCGATCGCGTCGGCTAGGCGGTGCCTGTTCGCATTAAGCACCGCCGTGCGGTCCGCAGCGGAGAATTGACGTTCTGGGGCCTTCGCATATTGGCGCATTAATGGCCCTTCCAAGGTTGCTGCGATGCGCGCATCGTCCGTCAATAATTGCAACGCGCTTGCGGCGTCGCTTAGTGCGGAGGCCGGATCTTGCAAATAGTCTTCAAAATTAAGCGTCGGGCCGTCCGGCGCATGGGTGAGGCGTGTGGCGGTCTCGCACAGCCAGCATAAGGCGGTCATCGTTCCAGGGGACATATGCGCCAAATCGCCGATCTCTTCGCCAATAAGGCGACGCAGACGACGCAAGCGCAAAGGGGCCGAGCCGCGCACATCGGCGATTGATCCTTCGCCATCGAGCATAGCGGCGAGATAGGATTCCAAGGGAATCCACACGAACAGGCTGCGTGTCACGCCGGCCGCCATCGCCCACCCTGCGACGTCGCCGCAGATGCTCGTCGCCTTTATCACGGCGCCGCGGCGTTTGGCGAAAGACTTGAGGCAAAGGCTTAAGAACGCCTGGGCTTGACCTTGCGAAATCAGCGTCAATCCGTCGTCGGAGTCCGCTTTCAGGCTTGCGAAGGCGCGCAATGGCAGAGGCTCGCGCAGGGATCGGACGCCCGTGGCGTCAGCGAGGGTCTTGGCGATGAGAGTCGATCCGCAATGTCCAACATGAAAAATCATCGCTGGTGCGGCGTCGGTCATCAGCGGCGCCGCCAATTCAGCCAACTCGTCGATCGGGAACCAGTGGCCTTTGGATTGTTGCGTTAAGATTCGATTGTCGAGAAACGCCGCTTGGTCCGGAGCGTTGGGAGGGTGTTGAACAATCAATGCATTGCCGGCATCCAAAGCAAGATCATGGATAAGCACGTCGGGATCGTCCGGAAGGGCCGCGATGAGCGGATGCAAGGTCGATTGGTGGCGCATGTTGGTTGATTAGAGGTCAACGCGGGCCCGCGCTATTGAACCGCGATAAAGCGACCGTTTTTCACGACGTATGGCCGGGCCGACCAATAGAACTCTGCGTCAGCGCGATTGTCATGGGCAAAATTCTCGCCGCATCGATCACGCGCGAGGGCGAGCAATTCGGCGCCTGTAAAAAACTTATCGAACACCCTTTCAGGCTCCCATATGGTGTCGCCATGAAAGACTAGGCTTATGAAAGGACGTTACGCTGCCTGAGCTGCCGCCTCAATTTAGCGACTGGTTCGCCGACCGCGGCTGGCGCCCGCGCCCGCATCAGCTAGCGTGCGCAGCGTCGGCTGCGGCGGGGGAGTCGCACTTGCTGATTGCGCCGACGGGCGGCGGCAAGACCTTG
>CAYWWL010000078.1:0-8314 GCA_964461925.1 uncultured Caulobacterales bacterium
CGGCGTGCGAAGGCGCGCTTTTGGTGGTTGACGCCAGCCAGGGGGTCGAGGCGCAGACGCTGGCCAATGTCTACCAGGCGATCGACGTCGACCTGGAGCTGCTGCCGGTGCTGAACAAAATCGACCTGCCGGCGGCCGAGCCGGAGCGGGTGCGCGACCAGATCGAGGACGTGATCGGCATCGACGCCTCGGACGCTTTGGAAATCTCCGCTAAGTCAGGTCTTGGCGTGCCGGACGTCCTTGAAGCCATCGTCAAACGCTTGCCGGCCCCTGACGGCGACGTCGACGCGCCGCTCAAGGCGCTGCTCGTGGATTCCTGGTATGACAGCTATCTCGGCGTCGTCGTTCTTGTACGGATTATTGACGGCCAGCTGCGCAAAGGCATGAAGGTTCGGATGATGGACGCAGGGGCCGTCTACACCGTCGACCAGGTCGGCGTGTCGACGCCGAAAAAGACCCCCGTCGACGTCCTCGGTCCGGGCGAAATCGGCTATCTCACCGCGTCGATCAAACAGGTCGCCGACACCCGGGTCGGCGACACCATCACGGACGACAAAAAACCGACTGCGGACGCCCTGCCGGGCTTCAAGCCGTCGCAACCGGTGGTGTTTTGCGGCATCTTCCCCGTCGACGCGGCGCAGTTTGAAGACCTGCGCGAGGCTATGGGCAAGCTGCGCCTCAATGACGCTAGCTTCGAATTTGAGATGGAGACGTCGGCGGCGCTCGGCTTCGGCTTTCGCTGCGGTTTCCTCGGCCTCCTGCACTTGGAGATCATCCGTGAGCGGCTTGAGCGCGAATTCAATATCGACCTGATCACCACCGCGCCGAGCGTCGTCTATCACATTCACCTCACCGACGGTTCGATGATCGAGCTGCACAATCCCGCCGACATGCCGGATCCGGTGAAGACCGATCATATCGAGGAGCCGTGGATCAAGGCGACGATCATGACGCCTGACGAGCATCTCGGGGCGATCTTGAAGCTCTGCGAAGAACGGCGCGGCATCCAACAAGAGCTGACCTATGCCGGCGCGCGGGCGATGCTCGTCTATGAGTTGCCGCTGAACGAGGTCGTGTTCGATTTCTATGATCGCTTGAAATCGATCTCAAAGGGCTACGCCAGCTTCGATTACCAGATCCTCGATTATCGCACCGACAATCTGGTGAAGATGCAGATCCTAGTGAACGAAGAGCCGGTCGACGCTTTGTCGATCATCGTTCACCGCGACAAGGCCGAAATTCGCGGTCGCGCCATGTGCGAAAAGCTCAAGGACCTGATCCCGCGCCACCTGTTCAAGATCCCGATCCAAGCCGCGCTTGGCGGTCGGGTGATCGCGCGCGAAACGATCGCCGCGATGCGCAAAGACGTCACCGCCAAATGCTATGGCGGCGACGCGACCCGGAAGCGCAAGCGGCTCGAGAAGCAAAAAGTGGGTAAAAAGAAGAGGCGTCAATTCGGCCGCGTGGAAATCCCTCAGGAAGCGTTTATCAAAGCCTTGAAAATGGACGGGTAGGGGAGATGCATTGACTTCGGATCAACAAAAACGACCGAACGTCCTACCCTTTATCTGCATCGTCTTGTTCTTCGACGCGATGGGCGTCGGACTCATCATCCCGGTACTGCCGGAACTGATCGCGGAACTGTCGGCGTTGCCGAACAGCGAAGGCGCCCGCATTGGCGGCTATCTGTTGTTCACCTTCGCCGCCATGCAATTTCTGTGGGCGCCGATCTTGGGCGGGCTGAGCGATCGCTATGGTCGTCGACCGGTCCTGCTACTGGCGTTGCTCGGGTTCAGTCTCGATTATTTCGTCATGGCCGCTGCGCCGAATCTGGTCTGGTTGTTCGTGGCCAGAGCGATCTCCGGCGTTTTCGGCGCGACCTTTCCCGCCGCGAATGCATGCATCGCCGACACCACGACGCCGGAGACCCGGGCGCGCAGTTTCGGTTTCACCGGCGCGGCGGTCGGGGCGGGGTTCATTTTCGGCCCGTCCCTCGGCGGATTGCTCGGGGAATTCGGCCCGCGGCTGCCGTTTTTGGTCGCTGGCGTTCTGACCATGGTGGCGACGATCTATGGCTTCTTCGCCTTGCCGGAAACCTTGCCGCCTGAAAAGCGCCGCGCCTTCGACATTAAGCGCGCCAATCCCTTCGGCAGCCTTGTGTCGATCAGCAAATTCCCGACGGTGATTCCCATCATCGCCTCGGTCTTCTTCATCCATTTCGCCAGCCAGTCATTCGTCAGCATCTGGTCGTTCTTCACCATCGAGGTGCTGGACTGGTCGGCCATGGCGATCGGCCTGTCGGCGGGCCTCTACGGCATTATGTTGGTGATCGTTCAAGGCGTGTTGACCGGGCCGGTGGTGCAGCGTCTGGGCGAGGTCAAAGCCAGCGTCCTTAGCCTCGCCGCCGGCGTCATCGCCTATTTCGGCCTATCCGTGGCGTCGACCGCGCCGATGGTGATCGTTTTCGTGATTTTCGGCGGGCTTGGCGGGTTCACGTTTCCGGCGATGCAATCGCTAATGACCCAGCATATGCCGGAGGACGCGCAAGGCGAATTGCAAGGCGCGCTGGCCAGCTCCTTCAGCGTCACCGCCGTGTTGGGCCCGCTGTTGATGTCGCAATTGTTCGCCGCGTATTCGGATCAAGATGGCGTCTATTTTCCAGGGGCGCCATTCTTCGCCGGAGGACTGATGATCGCCGCGGCGTGGCTGTCCTTCGCGGTCGCCATGCGTCGGCTTAAATCCTCGCCGTAATCCGCTTAGAAACCGCCGCCGGTCTTAAACCCGCCGCCGCCGCGCGATGGGAACTTGATCCGCGGCGCTCGCGATCGCCGCGGCGGTCTTGGCATGCGTGGTCGCGAGCCGCCGCGGCGCGGCCGTGAGCCGCCCCATGGGCCCGACCCGCCGCGCCAATCCGAACCGCCCCAATCCTGCGGCATGCCGAACACGTCGCGCCATTCGTCGCCGCCGAAATCGCTTTCCCAATCGCGACGCTTGCGCCGGTGACTGCGTTCGATCTTGCGCCATAACTCGTCCCGCGACATGGCGGCGCGGAGAAATTCCGACAGCAGCGCGTCGACCACGCGACCGCCCTTAAATTCTGAATACGGACTGTCATATTTCGCGCTTTTAAAGCGACGGCGCACTTCCTCCAGGTCGTTGAGCTGGCGGGCCTGGCGTTTCGCGGCGTGGGCGGCGGCGGCGCGCGCCTCCTCCATCTCCAAGCGTTCGCGTCTCAGGCCGATCAGGTCCTCCACCAGGCGATCGTCCTCCAACGTCAGCGTCTCGAGCGCCAATTCCTTCAGGTCGGGAATGCTAAGACCAGTTATTGCGCCGACGATCAGGTCATGGGCTTCCTTGAACGGACCGCTGTCCCCGGCGGCGGCCGCGCGCAAGGCGCTGACGTTTTTTTCGTGGTCGTTCTCTGCGTCGGTGATGGCGACGTCGGCGGAATCGATCTTCGCTCGGACGTCGGAAACCTTCTGCCGCAGCGCGCCGACGCCGTCGACTTCCAAAGCGCGGCGCTCAAGCTCGACGAGCGCGGCTTCAGCGGCGGCGGCGACGTCTTTCAAGTGCGCAACGTGCTCCTCGATGCGGTCCGGGATCGCCAACAAGGTGTCGTAGTTTTGTCTGTGGACGCGGTAATCGATCAATCGCGCCACCCAATCGTCGAGCACGACGAAAGGTCGCCACGCCTTATAGTCGGTCGTGGCGTAACGGCGCTCGTGCAAATACATGAACAAGGGATCGGCTTCGAAGGCGGCGCCTTTGTCCGTACGATCGGCGCGCGCCAGTTCAAGTTTCTTTTCCGCGCGCGTCGCCGTGGCGTTTGCGTTTTCAACCGCGTCGGCCGAGGCGCGATAGTCCGGGTCCTGCTCCAACCGGCCTCTGGTGGCGTCGGCGGCGAAGTCATGGGCGACGACCGCGTCCTCCAATTGGCTTTCCTGGGCGCGGCGATGATGTTCGGCGTCTTCGAGCACGGTTTTCGAGCGTTCCGCTGCGGCGCTCAGATTCGCCATATGGGAGTCGTGTTCCGCCAAGAGATCGGCGGCGTCCGCGTCCGCTCGAGCGAGGCGGCGGTGGGTCGCGTCGGCCTGGCCATTGGCGTCGATCGCGGCGAGGCGCAGATCGGCCAAGGCGGCGTAGATTTCAAGTTCGCGCGCGTCGATCGCCGCTGCGGCGCGTCCGTCGTCGACGGCGGCGGAAGACGCTTCGCGCATGATCCGGCGCATGTCCGCGATCCGCGCGTCAATCTGGTGTAGGGCTTCGCGGCCAGTGCTCATGTCACCACTCCAGGATCGCGCCGCCGGCGGTGGGGATGGAATAGTCCGGCGTTAGATGGCCTGTCGGCTTTCTGCCGACCACGGCGTTTTGGATGATTTGATCGTCCTGCTTGTCCGCTGCGACGCGGTTATATTCGCCTTCCGGCACGCGAACGCCCCAGACGCTGGCGCGTTTGCGGGTTTGATCCTCTTCGCTGGCGATCTCCAAGCTGCGCGCGCGGCCGCTGGCGTCGACAGCCTCGACGATCAAATAGTAATTGCGCGCGTCGCGTGCGTCGTTGGGTATGCGGAAAACGCCTGAGCGCTCGCCCGGCCGCGACACCACGCGGATCGTCAGGTTACGTTGTAGATCTCCTTGGAGCGCTTCGAGATCCGCCACGGACGCGCGCGCCGCGTCGACGTCGCGGTCGGCGGTCGCCGCGACGCCGTCTTGATAGGAAGTTTCAATGCGCGTGCGGGCGGCGTCGGTGGCGGCGAGGGCGAGGGCGACGTCGCGTTTTTGCTCCAGCTGCGCCGGCAACGTCTCCGTCAATTCGATTTCTATGCGCGCTTCGGCGCGCGCCTGGGGCCCGCGCACCGCCATTTCATAGCCGCCGGTGACGATGGTCGCCGCGGCGACGATCGCGGCGAAGGGCTTTAGCCAACGATCCCGCGCGATATAGGCGCGCGCCAACGCGAATTGCAGCCCGCCTTTTTTCGGTTCGTAGGCGAAGCGCCCTTCTTCAAGGGCGTTGACCCCATCTTTCAGAATGTGATCGGGAACGGAAATCCCCTGGGCGGCGTAGATTTCCCGAAGGCGATTGATCAATGCCTCTTCCCGGGCGCCGGCGTCGAGGGCGCGCTCGGCGACCAAAGCGCGGTGGCGCATGGTGTCGACGATGTCCATGGCGAGCATGACGTCGTCGAAGGCTGCGTCTTTCGTCGCGACGGCGTCGGCCGCGCGGTCGTCGTCAGCGCTGGCGGGGGGAGCGGGCGGCGCCATTTCTATCCTTGGTTCTTACGTGTCGGTCCTTGTTTGCGCGGGGCGTCGTCGGCGACGCGCCTTAAGCGTCCTTGCCGAGCGCATTGTCCGCCCCAGCGGCGACGAGCCGCGCAAGGCGGCGTTTGCCGTCTTCCACCGAGTTGCGGATTTCCGCGGAGTTCTCCGTGGCTTGCTTGCGCATGTCGGCGATGATCTCTTGGCTGCGTTCTTGGTAATTGACCACGGAATCCACGAGGGTCTTCACCGCCGCGGCGGAAATCGTCGGGCCATAGCCGGCCTCAAGCGCGGCTTCTTGAACCTTGCCGCCGATATCCGACAGGGTCTCAAGGCTCTCGTTGATGCCCTTCTTCATCGCTTCGAGGGTTTCGGTGGATTCATGCAGGCCATGCATGCCGGTGAAGGTGGCGGTGAGCGCCGTCAAGACGGTCTCATTGGTGCCGAAGAACGAGACCGCTTGGGCGTAGACACGCTCTTTTGCGGCCGTGGTCTGCACCAGCCGGGTCATGATCACTTCCGACGTATTATAACCGATGGTGAGATTGTCCGAGAGGTCTTTAGCGACCTGGTAGCGCTTTTCTTCCTTCTGCAAGACGCGCAAGGCTTCGTCGCGGTCAAGTTCGAGCCGCGCCCGGGCTGCGGGATCGTCCTCGGCGAAAGCGGCGACTTTGTCGACGGCGGCGGAGACCTGTTGGCGGGCCCCTTCAAGCACGCCTTCTGCGGTCTCCAGCACTTCCAGGGCCAGAACTTCGGATTGTTTCATCGCCCCGCGAAAGTCGCGATAGGCTTCAAGAATGCGGATTTCGCGCTCAACCTGATTGCGGGTCTCCTTCGCCACTTCGATATAAAGATCCTTAATCTTCGCAAAGCGGCTGGCGATGTCGCCCCGGGTCATTTTCATCCACACATTTGAGACCCGCTCCATGGTGGAGATTTTGCCGTCGGCGTATTGATCGACAAGACTGCGCGCATCGTCGCGAATCGAATCGAACGCCGTGGTGATGCCGTCATAGCGTTCCGCCACGGTCATGCCGGAGACTTCATTGCGGACGATGTCGTTGAAATGGGAGGCTTGGTCCAAGGTCCGCGCGATCGCGGCGACCTTGTCTTCGTCGAGGTGAGAAATCTGCTTCAGCAAAGCGACGATCGGCGCCGGTTCGCCAGGTTGCGCCGGCAGGCCAAGGGATTTCAATTCACCCATGGCGCGGTCGAGATATTGGAGCGCTGTCGGGCGTTGTTCTGTCGTTGCGTTGTCGGTCATGCGTGATCCTCCCTCCGTCCAAAGACCAGATTGACATAAGGGGCGCTTTCCCTTTTGCCTAGACTTGACGCGGCGCCAGATCCAGTTTGAAGCTAGATTGCTGCATCTGGAAAATCCAACCGAAACCGCTGGCGTCGGGGAATAAAACATTGAATACGTTAGAGAATTGGCAGGCGGCGTCAGCGCCTGACTTGCCCCCAATCACAGGCCGGCATGTATTGATCGAGCCGTTCGACGGCGAGCGTCATGGTCAAGCTTTGTTCGCGGGAACCTGCGCCGACGCGGACGAGCCATTGTGGCGGTACCTGCCGTTTCCGCGTCCGCCGTCGGCCGAGATCCTCAGTCAATTGCTCCAAGGCGCCGCCGCCGGCCTTAATTGGCGTACGCATTTTTTCCAATCATTGCGGGATGATGGCGCGGTGGGCATGGCCAGTTATATGCGCATTCGCCAAGAGCATGGCTCGGCCGAAGTCGGGTTCGTGCTGTTCGGCGCGCGGCTGCAACGCACCGCCGCGGCCACCGAGGCCATGTATCTAATGGCGCGGCATCTGTTCGAAGATCTCGGCTATCGCCGTTATGAGTGGAAATGCGACGACGACAACGCCGCGTCGAAGCGGGCCGCGGACCGCCTTGGGTTCACCTTCGAAGGCGTCTTCCGCAATGACATGGTCGTCAAAGGCCGATCCCGGGACACCGCCTGGTTCTCCATGACCGACGCCGAATGGCCGCGCCTTGGGGGGCGCCTCGACGCGTGGTTGGCGTCGGAGAATTTCGACCCCGATGGGCGCCAGAAACGGCGGCTCGGCGAGATTTAGCGGCCCGGGCGCGATTTCCCGCCGCAGCGCAGCTGCGGTCGCTTGCGGCGGCCGCCGCGTCGCGGTAGGTCCTATGCAATTCATTGTCCTCCCGCCGCGAAACGAAAGCCCTCGCCATGAACATCCATGAATATCAGGCCAAACAACTCCTCAAAGAATACGGCGCGCCAGTCGCTGACGGTCGGGTCGTGCTGCATGGTGACAACGCGGAGGCCAAGGCGAAGGAACTGCCTGGCCCGCTCTATGTGGTGAAAGCGCAGATCCACGCTGGCGGCCGCGGCAAAGGCACGTTCAAAGAGGCCGAAGCCGGGGAAAAAGGCGGCGTGCGCTTGGCCTCGAGCCCAGCCGAAGCGGCCGCCTTCGCCAAGCAGATGATGGGCGCCACCCTCGTGACCAAACAGACCGGCGACGCCGGCAAGCAAGTCAACCGGATCTATATCGAAGACGGCGCCGACATTGAGAGCGAGCTATACCTTTCGGCCCTGGTCGACCGGGCGAGCGGCAAGGTCGCGTTCATCGCCTCCACCGAAGGCGGCATGAACATCGAAGAAGTCGCGGAAGAAACGCCGGAAAAGATCCACACGATTCAAGTCGATCCCGCCACCGGCCTGCAGCCGCACCATGGCCGCAGCGTCGCCAAGGCGCTCGGCCTGTCCGGCGCGCAAGCGAAAGAATGCGGCAAATTGATCGCCACGCTTTATCGCGCCTTCGTCGACAAAGACATGAGCATGTTGGAGATCAACCCGCTGATCGTCATGAAGGACGGCGGCCTGCGGGTGCTCGACGCGAAAGTCGGCTTTGATTCGAACGCGCTGTTCCGGCATCCGGACATTATGGAGCTGCGCGATGAGACGGAAGAAGATCCGTTCGAATTGCGCGCCGCCGAGCACGACCTTTCCTATGTGAAGCTCGACGGCAATATCGGCTGCATGGTGAACGGCGCAGGGCTCGCTATGTCGACCATGGACATCATCAAGCA
>CAYWWL010000079.1:0-748 GCA_964461925.1 uncultured Caulobacterales bacterium
GGCGGTTGCGTTCCTTGAAGCCGCCGGGCGCACGGTCTGGCTGAACGCGCGCTTGCGGGCGGTGGACATCGAGGACGGCCGCATTGCGAGCCTTAATTTCGGCGAGGAGAGCGTGCGACTCGGGCCGGACGATCATGTGGTCATGGCGGTGCCGCCGTCGCGATTGAAGCAACTCATGCCGGAGTTCGATCCGCCGGACGACAACGCATCGATCCTCAATGTGCATTATCGATTGCCGGAAAACGCGCCGACCGACAAATTATGCGGCGCGCCGTTCATCGGCATGGTTTCGAGCGACGCCCAATGGGCGTTCGTGCGCGACGACGTGGTCAGCCTGACCACGTCCGCCTCCCACGCCATCGGCATGGACGACGTGCCCAATCGCGACGCGGCGGACTCCATGTGGCGCGAGACCCAGATCGCGTTGGGTCTCGGCGATACGCCCTACGAAGCGGTGCGGGTGATCCGCGAGCGCCGGGCGACGCCGGATCAAAGCCCGGACGGCGCGGCCCGCCGACTCGCCCCGGAGACCCGCTATCCCAATCTCGTCCTCGCCGGCGACCATACCGACACCGGCGTGCCGGCGACCATTGAAGGGTCGATCCGCTCCGGCGATCGCGCCGCCGAGCTGGTGATGCGACGGATGGCGTCGTGACCGGGTTCGTCGGCATTGTTTGCGGGCTGCAGTCCGAAGCGGCGAGCGTCGCGGCGGCGCTGAGCGACGCTGGCCTCGACGCGGCGAAAATCC
>CAYWWL010000079.1:758-8270 GCA_964461925.1 uncultured Caulobacterales bacterium
GGTGTCCGGCGCCGACGCCGCGCGGGCCGAGGCCCATGCGGCGGATCTCGCCGCCGCCGGCGCCCGGGCGATTTTGAGCGTTGGCGTGTCCGGCGGCCTGGCCCCGACCTTGGTGCCCGGCGATCTTATCTTCGCCAGCGAAGTGCGGACCCTGGACGGCGAACGGTTCACCCCCGACGCCGCCTTGGCGGCGCTGCTTGGCGATGCGGCGTGGAAGCAGGCGGCGATTCTCGGCGTTGACGCCGTGATCGCCTCGGCGGCGGATAAAGAACGCTTGTTCGTGCAAAAAGGCGCGGTGGCGGTGGATATGGAAAGCCACGCCGTGGCCCGGGCCGCGGCGGCGGCGGCGGTTCCATTCGCGGCCCTGCGCGCGATCGCGGATCCGGCCTCTCGGGCGTTGCCGCCGGCGGCGCTGAACGCCGTCGCGCCGGACGGTTCGACCAAGGTCTTGGCGACGCTCCTAGAATGCGCAAAAGCGCCGGGGCAATTCCCGGCGCTTCTGAAACTTGGGTCTGATTCCGCAGCGGCGCAGAAAAGCCTACGCAGCGGCCTCGGCGACTTTTTTCGAAGCCTCTTTCTCGGCTTCGATTTTTGACATCTCTTCTTCGACGATGCGCTCGTGATGCTCTTCGGCCGGGCGCGCCTTCGACAGGTCGATTTCCGGCGCCATCGGGCCTTCAGTCTTGATGCTGAAGATATCCGGCAGTTTGAACAGTTTCATCGGGTTCTTCACCGCGTCCATGGCCGCCGTCGGCTCGTAGCCGCAGTGGGCCATGCAGTTCGCGCATTTCTCGTATTTGCCGGTGCCGTACTGATCCCATTCGGTGGTCTCCATCAATTCCTTGAAGGTGGAGACATAACCTTCGCCGAGCAGGTAGCAGGGCTTTTGCCAGCCGAACACGTTGCGCGTCGGCGAGCCCCATGGCGTGCATTCGTATTCCTGGTTGCCGGCGAGGAAGTCGAGGAACAGGGTCGAGTGCGACAGGTTCCATTTGCGACCGCGCTCGCGGGCGATGGAGAAGACGTCGCGGAACAATTGCTTGGTTTTCTTCCGCGACAAGAAGCTCTCTTGGTCCTCGGCGCGCTCATAGGCGTAGCCCGGCGAGATCGAGATGTTGACGCCAAGGTCGGTGGCGTAGTCGAGATAGTCGGCGACCATTTCAGCCGTCATATTGTCGAAGATCGTGGCGTTGACGTTGACCTGGAAGCCTTTTTCCTGGGCCGCCTTGATCGCCTTGATGGCGATTTGGAAGGTGCCTTTTTGGTCGACGGCTTTGTCGTGCTCTTCTTCCAGGCCGTCGAGGTGGACCGAGAAGAACAAGAATGGCGACGGCTTGAACAAATGCAGTTTCTTCTCCAGCAGCAGCGCATTGGTGCACAAGGAGACGAACTTTTTGCGCTTGACGATGCCTTCGACGATTTCGCCGATTTCTTTGTGGATCAGCGGTTCGCCGCCTGGCAACGCCACCACCGGCGCGCCGCATTCATCGACGGCGTCGAGGCATTCTTGCACGGACAGCCGCTTGTTCAGGATCGGCGCCGGATAATCGATCTTGCCGCAGCCCGGGCAGGCCAGGTTGCAGCGGAACAATGGCTCGAGAAACAGAACCAGCGGATACTTTTCGCGGCCCATAAGGGTCTGCTTCATCACATAGGCGCCGACGCGGACTTGCTGGTGAATGGATACTGACATGGACGTGCCCCTTGGCTCTTGAAATGCGTTCTTGTTGGTTCGCTGTTATAATGCGTATCGGCGCTACAGGCTGTCGCCAGCCCAGACGTCCATCGCGTCTTTCGGACGCGGGACGTCAGCCAGCTCACGCGGCAATTTAAAGTGGACGTTCTCCTCCACCCCGTCGAGGGTCGAGACGGTGACGTCGCGGTGCTCGCGCAGCCGCGCGATGGTCTCGCGCACCAAGGTCTCTGGCGCCGACGCGCCGGCGGTGATGCCGACTTTCTTGACCCCTTCGAGCCAGGCCGGATCGAACATGGTGGCGTCTTCGATCAGGTAGCTTGGCAGGCCGAAATTCTCGCCGATTTCGCGCAGGCGATTGGAGTTCGACGAATTGTGCGCGCCGACCACCAAGAGAAGATCGACTTGTCGGGACAATTCGATCACGGCGGTTTGGCGGTTTTGGGTCGCGTAGCAAATGTCGCGCGTGTCCGGCCCGATGATTTTCGGGAACCGCTGTTTCAAGGCGGCGATCACGTCGCGGGTGTCGTTCACCGACAGCGTCGTTTGGGTGACGAAGGCGACGCGCGAATCATCGCGCAATTCCAAACTGTCGACTTCGTGCGGCTCGGAGATCACGTGCACCGGGCCGGGGATCTGGCCCAGCGTGCCTTCGACTTCCGGATGGCCCAAATGCCCGATCAACACGATGTCGTAGTCCTTGGCGGCGTAGCGGCGGCCTTCCTTGTGCACTTTCGTCACCAGCGGGCAGGTGGCGTCGATCACGTCGAGCTCGCGCAGCTCCGCGCTGTTCTCGACTTTTTGCGATACGCCGTGAGCGGAGAAAATCGTCACGGCGCCGGTTGGCACCTCATCGATCTCTTCGACGAAGATCGCGCCGCGCGCCTTCAGCGTGTCGACGACGCGCTTATTGTGGACGATCTCGTGGCGGACATAGACCGGCGCGCCATACTTCTCCAACGCGCGCTCGACAATGTCGATCGCCCGCTCCACGCCGGCGCAGAACCCGCGCGGCTGAGCGAGGACGACTTCGATTTTCCGTTCCGCAGATGACATCTTTATTCGGCCTCTTTACATCGCGCCGGCGGCGCAATTTACGTCGCGCTGTCGCGCGGTTCATTAAAGCGTCGTCGGCCGCAGCCGACGGGCGAGCATCATATAGGGAAGACGGCGTCGTCCCCCAAACCCCGTTTTTAGTCCACGATCCGGATTCGTGAAACCGCCCTTAGTGCGGCTTTCCATCACTGTTACATGATCGCTATATCCGACTTTCGCCGCAGCGCAAAATGACATTTCCACCGCGATGATCGCCGCCGCCGGTTGGCCCGCCGGAATTGCTAGTGTAGCGTCCGTGGCTTGATTGCGTAAGGTAAAGGGGCGTGGGGATGCTGTGGTTCAACAAAAATAAGGAAAAAGCGCGGTTCGACGGCGAGTCGCCCGCGAGTTTCTGGACGCTGAAAGACTTAGAATCGGGATTGAAGAACCGCTTCCAAAGCATTGAAGATCTTGGCGAAGAAGACGGTTTTCGGCTGTTTGGGGTGACCGACAACGAGATTCGCTTCGTGGTGGTGTTCGTGCTCGTGCAAGGGGCCAAGGATCTGGTCGCCGAAGTCGGTTTCCTGGCGCGCTTCTCCGGCTATCAATTGTCCGACGCGCACATCGACGGCATCAATCGCAATCTGCATCTCAGCATGATCAGCCTCGACACCGCCGGCGATCTCTACCTGATCGGCGGCATTCAGACCGTCGGCCCCTATGATCCAGCCACCTTCGCCTTGGTGCTGGAGAGCTGGCGCCGGGATCTGGTGATTGCGCTCCAGGGCATTAGCGGGTCCGCGGCGACCGCCTCGTTCCCAGCGGTGCAGTTCGACGCGGTGCGCCAGTTCGCCGAAAATCCAGCGCCCCAGGCCCGACGCGAGGGCGAAGCGCCGGATTACGCGGGCGTCTTGTCTCGGTTTATGGGCGGCAAGAACGCCCGGGTCGCCACCTGCGCGGCGTGCGACGGGCGCGGCAAGACCGGCTTGATCGCGCGCACCTGTCCGGCGTGCGACGGCGAGGGGATCAACGTCCAACGGCGCTAGCCCGATCCGGCGAGCGATCGCCAAATTGATCCCGGGCGCGCGATCCGAGCTTTTCAAGCGCCGCCGGCTTTTGTACATGGCGGTCACGCGCCGTGTTTTTCCTATTCGCTTCCGGTCGAACGGCGCGCACCGCCGCCGACCGGTCGCTTTTTCTGCAGAGGCTTGCGCACATGACCGACTTCGACGCCCGCATTCGTGAAACCGCCGCTTTGGTGGAAGACGCGCTAGACGCGTTTCTGCCCACCGGCAGCGGCCCGCTCGGTCGCGTGGTCGAAGCCATGCGCCATGGCGCCCTCGACGGCGGCAAGCGATTGCGGCCGTTTTTATGCGTCGCCGCGGCGGACATTTTCGACTGCCCGCGCGAGCGATCCTTGCGGGTCGGCTGCGCCGTGGAGATGATCCATTGCTATAGCCTCGTCCACGACGATCTTCCGGCGATGGACGACAGCGATCTGCGCCGCGGACGTCCGTCTGTGCACAAAGCGTTTGACGACGCCACGGCGATCCTCGCCGGCGACGCATTGCTCACCCAGGCGTTCGAAATCCTCGCCGAAGCCGACACCCATCCCGACGCCGAAGTCCGGTGTACGCTGGCGCGGGATCTCGCCGTCGCCTCGGGCAAGGTCGGCATGGTTGGCGGGCAGATGATTGATATCTACGCCGAGCAAAAGCAGTTCGACCTAGCGCAGATCGAAGAGCTGCAGCGGTTGAAGACCGGCGCCCTGATCAAATTCTCCGCTCGCGCCGGCGGCGTGGTCGGCCAGGCCTCCGCCGACGAAGTCGCGGCCCTGTCCGCCTACGCCGAAGACCTCGGCCTGGCGTTTCAAATCGTCGACGACCTGCTCGATATTTTCAGCGACGCGGAGAGCCTCGGCAAGCCGGTGGGCCAGGACACCGACATGGACAAAGCCACGTTCGTGAAATTGCTTGGCGCGGAAGGCGCCCGGGATCAGGCAAAAGTCCTGGTCGCCAGCGCCAAGGCTCACCTCGACCGTTTCGGCGCCGCGGCCGATCCTTTGCGCGGCGCAGCGGATTTCGTATTTGCGCGCAAGAGCTAGGCGGCGCGCCAAAGACGTCGGCGACGCGTGAATAGGCCTGGGGCGTTCTCCAGCCCTGAGGAATCTAGAACAAAACAAGAACTTTTGCTTTCTTTCCGACCTGCCTGGTGGTATGACCACCCGGCGGCGCGAGGGGCGTGCGGCGGTTCGCGGTCAGCGGCCGAAAAGTCCCGTGCGGCGCCAGTGAATGGTGGTTCAACAAGAGGAGACGGTTGATGTTTGACGAGAAATTGATGGCGGTTGGCGCAGCCCTGGCCGAGTATTGCCGCAAAGGCGACACCTATGCCGGGCTCGACGCGCTTTATGCGGAGAACGCGGTGTCTGTCGAGGCGGCGGCCCAGCCGGGCGGCATGGGGGATACGTTCGAAGGCATCGCGGCGATCCGCGCCAAGCATGATTGGTGGAACGGCGCCCATGAAGACCATGGCGGCGAGGTCAGCGGGCCATTCTTTCATGGTAAGGACAAATTCTCCCTGATCTTCGACATGGACGTGACCAATAAGGAAGCCGGCGAGCGCATGCAGATGCGCGAAGTGGCGGTCTACACCGTCAATGACGGTAAGATCGTCCATGAAGAGTTCTATTACCCGGTCGAATAAACGCCGCTGGTTGGTTTTCCGTCGTCGCTGCGCGGGCGGGCGATTGGGGCGGCCGTCGATCGGGTGTCGGGGAGAGATCCGGTCGCCAAGAAGGCCGCGCCCGCCAGCGCGCGACGACGGGACGGTTTTAGACGGGGCGGGGCGCTCTTGCGGGCGTGCAGCCCAGCTCTATCGTCCCGCCCTATTGCGTTGCCCAGGTGCGCTGCCCATGTGCACTGCCCATGTGCGTTGTTTCGGCGCGCCGAAGACGGAATGGCCTTAGCCTCTATCGCCCTGAATCTCTGTCGTCCTGAATCTCTATTGTCCCGAATCTCTATTGCGAAGACGGCCCCGGTTCCGGCAAGGCTGGGACGATGCGACATAGATCGATCGGCAATGTGGATACGCCGATCGCACGAATGAAATTGGTGTCGACCTTAGCGTCGAGACAGGCGCGCACGGCGTTCTCCTCGGTGAACGTGAACTGCGCCCGCCATGGCCCATTGACCGGATGAAACGCGACCCAGCGCTGATTGACGTGGTCGGCGCCGAGGGCGTTCAACGCCGTGTCGGGGGTGTCCGGCGCCACATGGGCCTTGAGCGCCACCGCCAGTCCTGCATCGTCAAGCGCCACCGCCGCTGCTTTCGCGTAGCCCCGCCAGGCGGCGATGTCGGCGAGCGCCACAGCCGTCCCGGCCAGCAAAACAATCACGATGCTGATGAAAAGCCCGGCGCGCGCCCAGCGCTGAAACAAGGCGTGAACGACGGTCGCAATATGCGCAAAAATATAATGCATTGGCCAAGGGCCTGCCGTTTCAAATTGGTCTATGGTTATTCGACGAAATAAACGATCGACCGCCGCTCACGGGATCGACTATGACGTCGAAGGGTTAGAGACTTGTCAGGACAGGATTAGGACAAGGCCGATTTCGGCTAATCCTTCGGCAAGAGTCTCGTAACAATCTTTCCGTGTGGAAAGTATTCTGCGATCGCCAAAACGTTTTCCAGTTGGTTAGTTCGCAGGCGGTCAGTCTACCTTATCGCCGCGGTCGCCGTCGAGACGTTTTCGCGCCCTTTGGTTTGCTGATCACCGTCGACACCGTGCCTTCCGACTTGCTGATCCGACCGCCGGACTCCGCGGCGACTTTCGCCTCCACTTGGTGCTGCCGCGCCAGGGGATCGTCGGCGATGGCCATTTCCGTCGCTTGCAAACGTTTGATTTCGTCGCGTAGGCGGGCGGCTGTTTCAAACTCAAGATTGGCCGCGGCTTCGCGCATCTCTTTTTCGAGACCCTCGATCACCGCGCGCAGATTGCCGCCGATCGGCGCGCCGTCGTCATAGGCCGCGGCGGCTTCGTTAAGGCCTTGGCCGGCGGCGCCGGGCCGCGCGGCGGCGACGCCGCGATGGCCGACGAAGGTTTGTCCGGCGGCGGCTTTCGCGCCTTCGTCGTCGCTGGCGGCGATTTCCGCGATCTTCGCTTGCACGGTCTTCGGGGTGATCCCGTGCGCGACATTGTGGGCGATTTGTTTTTCCCGCCGGCGTTCGGTTTCAGCGATGGCGCGCTCCATCGAGCCGGTCATTCGATCGGCGTAGAGAATGACCCGCCCGTCGACGTTCCGCGCCGCCCGGCCGATGGTCTGCACCAAGGAGGTCTCCGATCGCAGAAAGCCTTCTTTGTCGGCGTCGAGGATCGCCACCAGACGGCATTCCGGAATGTCGAGCCCCTCCCGCAGAAGGTTGATGCCGACGAGCACGTCGAACGCGCCGAGCCGCAGATCGCGGATGATTTCGATCCGCTCCAGGGTCTCCACGTCGGAGTGCATATAGCGCACCCTGACGCCTTGTTCATGCATGTATTCGGTAAGGTCTTCGGCCATCCGCTTGGTCAGCGTCGTCACCAAAGCGCGACCGTCTTGGGCGGCGACCTGTTTGCATTCCTCGATGACGTCGTCCACCTGATTGGTGTTGGCGCCGTCGGGGCCCGGCGCGCGTCCCGCCTCGGCGTCGGAGGTCACCGGCCGAATGTCGATCTCCGGATCGATCAGGCCAGTGGGGCGGATCACCTGTTCGGTGAAAACGCCGCCGGTGCGCTCCAACTCCCA
>CAYWWL010000080.1:0-4455 GCA_964461925.1 uncultured Caulobacterales bacterium
ATTTTCAAGAATTCCGGCGCGTACGTCCGCCCAGAAGGCGGCGAGGCGTACACGAGCGGGCCCACTGCAGCGCTTGGCCGTTGGATATCGACCACTGGACGCTCTAGTCGCGCCTCCCCGTGGTCAATTTTCGATTTAGCAAAGCGTTCGTTCATATTTAGTCGCCTATCATGAGCCCTGCTGACGGCATAGCACTCTATTCGTTAAGGGCGCGGCGCCAAAATATTCAACGCAGCACGATCTTGCGTGAAATTTGACCGCTTCGCACCGAGAAAGCAAAATTGCGCTTGCCGCCCGAACCTGCCTAGAGTCCCGCTTTGCTGGATTCGAAGGCGTGCGACATTGTAGAGAGGGGACCATCGGCGAAGCCGAATGGGAATGGAATGGCAACGATACTTCTGGCCGAAGATGATGAATCGATGCGCCGCTTCTTGCGCAAGGCGCTCGAACGCGCGGGACACGCTGTGGTCGACGCGGGCCAAGGCGACGAAGCGCTGACTGAATTGCAGCTGCGCGAATTCGATTTGCTGCTGACCGACATTGTGATGCCGGTCATGGATGGCATCGAACTGGCGCGCCGCGCCGCTGAGATCGATCCTGAGATGAAAATTATGTTCATCACCGGATTCGCCGCCGTGGCCCTTAATCCAGCGAACCGCGCCCCGGAAGATGCGAAAGTTCTCTCCAAGCCATTTCATTTGAAGGATTTGGTGCAAGAGGTGGAGCGGGTTATCGCCGCTTAAGCCGCCGAGCATTGCCGTCACGATGGCGGCGTTAGCCACTTAAAGCGCCCGATGGATCAGTCCGCGGGCGCTTTTTGATAGGCATGAATGTAATCGACATAAAGATGCGATGGGTTCGGCGTCTTGTCGATTGAATACCCCGAGCCAAGCGCCAAGTTGACCAGAATGTAAAACGGCTGCTTGAACTCCTCCGGCGTCTCAATACGCCAATACTCTTTTCTGTTCAGATAGAAGACCATGAAATCGTCTTCGACGCTTACGCCATAGAGATTGAATTCATCCGTGGGTGGTTTTTCCGTCGATTCTTGCCAACGCAATTCGCCAAAAGGGTCGTGATCCGGGCCGATATTATGCGTCTTGTACGACGACTGAATCGCATTCGGCTCATGTCCGTAGAATTCTAAGACGTCGATTTCGGCGCGATAGCCGCGCTCATCCATGCTCAACATCCAAAACGCCGGCCAAACGCCCGGCCCGCCAGGCATCTTCATCCGCGCCTCGAAATAGCCGAACTGCTGCGTGTACCCCGTACCGCACGGATTCTGCGAAGATAAAATGCCTGATTCCCATTCACCGTCCGTTTTTCTCGCGGAAATACGCAATATTCCGTCAGCGGTCGAAAATGGAAAATCGCCATCAGGGTCAGCGAAGACGGCGTCGCCGAAATCGCCAAAATATGGCGTGTGGGCGAACCACCGCTTGTTGCAATACTCGCCGGAGACGTCGACGGCGTCGAAATCTTCGGTAAAGACTCTTTCATAGGCCGAAAGGTCAATCGTCCCATTCTCGGCCGAGGAGCGATCAAGCGCGGCGCCATCGCAGCTGCCCGCGGACATATAGATCGCGCCTAGCGCGCTAGCGATAGCAATCCGATTCATTTTCGCGGCCCCCGACTACGCTCTTCCCACAGAGTTCAACATATAGAACCATCCATCTATTGGCGAGGCCGCGGACCGCCAAAAGCGAGCGGCGGCGCTTTATCGTGCGGAAACATTTTTCGAGCGTCTTCGCTCAAGTTTCAGCGCTGGCGGCGTCCTGCCTTTGCGCTATGCCCGCTCAAACTCCAATTTTAGGTGATCCGCCAATCGAAGCGCGACGGAAACCAGCTGCAGCGTTGAATTCGTGTGACTGCACGTCGGCAGCACTGACCCGCCAGCTACATAGACGCCCTCGCAGTGGCGCAGTTTGCAGTTTTCGTCTACCGCGCCAGTGAGTTCGTTATCGGACATTCTCGTGGTGCCGCAGGTATGCGCCGTTTCTATAATGGACGCCTCGTCAAGCGCGTTGCGTTGGATCCAATCAACCAAGATCGGCGCCGGCAATTCCGCTTTCGTAAACTGCTCCACGACCAATTCGCCCATGCGCTGAAGCGTGCGCAGGGATTTTTCGCCGGGCTCCCAGATCACATGGGGCAAGGATTCCCCTAGTCGATTTTTCTTGTCGCTGAGCACAACGCGGTTATCGGGCAACGGCTCCTGCTCAACCAAACAGTCAACGCCAATATTCACGAGTTTATGGGGCAAGCCTTCGGTTTGATATTCCTCCACGACGAAATTCGGCATCACCTGAACGATAAGATCCACGACTCGCTTCCGAAGCGAGGTCGGAACTCTCTCATGTTGCAAGAATAACCGCCCCGCCCCGGTAACGATCTGACGCGGCGCGCTGGCGATCGCCCACGCGTCGCTTAGCGGCGCATCGCTCTGCCGCCGAAGCAATCGTGCGACGGCAGCCCACGGATCATTGGCGGCGCGCTCGCTGACGCAATAGGCCCCGGCGTTGACGAGCCCTTCCTTTTCTTGAATCGGCAGGTTAAGCCCAATTCCATGCATGTACATGTCAACCCTGTCATTGGCGGACAGTCCGAGCGCGCCGAACCGATCGCCAATCGTCTTGATGGCGTCCTGCTCAAAATCGCCCAATGATGCGTGTAGGTGATCCATCAAATAACGCCCTACCTGGTCGCGGTCATTGCCGAGCCCATTGGGATGGACTGACGTCGACGCAAGCAGCAAGCGCGCGTTCTCAAGCGCGCCGCAGGCGACCACGACTTTCTTTGCGGACACCGTGGCGGACGCCCCGTTCAAGCTCTTGAGGTCGACCTCGACAAGATCTTCGCCTTCCCGAAAACGCGGTCGAACGTCCGTGGCGGTGGCATTCAGCAGAACACGAACATTGTCAGCCGTCTCCTGCGTAAATTCTTCCCCCATTCGCATCATGTCGACGGGGTTTATACGCGACCGAGCAAACTGCCAAAAGAACGAGGAAAAAACATCGGGATCAAAATCCAGACGTCGCCCTTTTCCGGCATGAAGCTCCCAAAAATCGTCGCCATATGCGCCTACGCCGAGATTGAGCTTCTCTTCGGCGCGGCGGACA
Organism: uncultured Caulobacterales bacterium; assembly: GCA_964461925.1. GTDB lineage: Bacteria > Pseudomonadota > Alphaproteobacteria > Caulobacterales > Parvularculaceae > MED-G105. The sequence continues at coordinate 3,123 of CAYWWL010000080.1, forward strand.
TAAGGGGCAAGATCGTCATGGGTAAAAGGCCATCCTGAATAAGGCAGCCAAGCGCGACTCAAATAATCATGCGGCGCAAACGGCGCAGATTTTCCCGCCCATGCCGCCGTCGACCCCCCTAGACCGCGGCATCGCGCGCCGAAAGCTTGCCGTTCTCCAGACCACTTTTTTGCGAGATTGCTATGATATTCATGCCGCCGCTCGCGCCAATCTTCACAGATGGCGCTACTCTCGAAAGTGACTTCATTGAGCGACTCATGTTCGTCGGTTTGATCGATGTCGCCGCTTTCGACGATCAAAACGCTCCATTGCGTATTGAAGAACTCGCGCGCGATAGAAAGGCCGGCCGCGCCGCCGCCAATGATCAACAAATCCGTATCGAGCCGATTCCCGTCAGCGTGCTCGTCTAAATGCTTAATGTCCATTTGACCTCAATCGTCCCCAGCTAGATGACCTAGCGCCGACCTCGCTTCACGCTGCATGAAAGCGCCCTGCCTCGCCGCCTAATTCGTCCCTTTGTCGCCTTCGAACGTCGCATCTAATGTCGCCTCGTCCGCGCCGATGCGCCCAAAGCGACGCATGGCCATGGCGAGATAGTCGATGATCATTTGCTCGACGCCTTGCGGCCTTCCGGCGACGAACCAAATCGCCATGACGACGCCCCAATAGGCGGCGAAAGCGACCGCCCCAATCGCAAGGCAGACGACGATCAACAGCAAGTTTGACGTGACGGCGACAAATTGGAGCGCAAACAGCGAAATAGAGACCAGGACGAGATTCCCGACGATCGCTCTAAAATAGGATTTCAATTGAGTGAGCAATGGCAAGCCGATGAGATGCTTGACGATGCATGCGCCAATCGAAACCAATAAGACCGATGCGATGAATTGACCAGCCAAGAAGCCGTTGACGCCAAAAATCTGGAGGCCGAAGTAGATCAGCGGCAGCTTTGTCGCCACGCCAAGTCCAGCATGGATGGCGTTGAATTTCGCTCTATCCAGCGAAAGCACCAAACTAGAAATCGATTCCGTCGGCAGCAAAACAATCACTGCACACACCATCACCTTTAGGAACAGCGCGGCGCCAGTCCAGGCTTCGCTGAACAAGACCGCGACGATCGGATCGGAGAACGCGAAGATCAAGCCCAGGATTGGCGAAACTAGCGTGAAAATGGCGGCGGAGGCTCTCAGATAGCCGTCTTGGATTTCCTTTCCCGGCCCCAAATGAGAAAACGCCGCAAGGAACGGCCGCTCGATCGGCGCCACGAACACTTGAAACGGCGCGCCCGCGAGCTGCCGCGAGACGCTGAATTTGCCGACCAAGTCACGGGGCG
>CAYWWL010000080.1:4465-8159 GCA_964461925.1 uncultured Caulobacterales bacterium
CAAATATGAACATATCGGCCTGCCAGTTCGCCGCGACGAAAATTTGCGAAACGGACGTCCAACCAATCATGTTCGAAAAGATCGGCCATTCTTTCAGGCTGAACCTCGGTCGATACCAGACGATACAGAAGGATCCGATGGTCATCATCAATGGCGTCAGCACCGGAAGCACGACCAGCGACCAATAACTGCCGGTGGAAAGCGCGATCGGAATCGCCGCCGCCGCCGCGATCGCCTTCGCCAGGGCGGTCAAAATAGCTTCGGGGAAATAGTTGAGGTCGCGCGCGTACATAACGAGGCGCGGATTGACGACGCCGCGAAACGCCGCCGCGAAAGAAAGAACGGCGATAAGCGCCGCCAATCGCGGTTCGCTGAAGATGATCACCGCGATAGGCGCGAAGCAAAGCCCCGCCACCATGACGATAAGCGCCCGGAGGATTGATATCGTGAATGCGGTGTCGAGCATTCGTTGATTCAGCGACGGCGTTCGAATTAGCGCCTGCGCCACCGGCACTTCAAGCACTGTCTCGGCGAACTGAATGAAGATCATCGCCATCGCGACAAGCGCGAAGTCTGTCGGCGCGAGAATGCGCGCAAGGATCAGCATGAGGGCAAGGTCAATGACCTTGATGAAGATCTGCGCGGCAAGCATCGCAATGCTCGCCGTTGCGGTCTTCGTTCTAATCGTTGACGCCATCGACCTCAGCCCAAATCACCAGTCACGCTTTCCTCAACCAACCGTCCGTAAGCGATCGGTAAGCCGCGGCGGCAAGTCGACTTTCGCGAAGCATGACTGGTCATTCACATAACACCACTGGGCTGGCGCGCAATGCTCGCGTTCGAAAACCGCCCAATAACCAACGATGGCCTGTCCCTCTGCGAACGCGCCAGCGAGCTGCGTCGCGTCGCCGTCATCTAAAGCGGAAATTCGATCGGTAGAAGAAATTGCGATCCTCGGGCCGATAGTAGTATCGCTGTTTCTCGTCAGCCTTGACCACTAAGAACCCAAGAATGCGCGCGTTCGCCTCCATCAAACGCTGCACGCCGACACGCGCGGCGGCGCGGGAGGTCTTGCACCATTCTAGCGTCAACGCGACCGCGTCCGCGGCGCTGGTGATCAGGCTCGTTTCAGGATTGTTCATCAATCCCGGGACGTCGATGATGACATAGTCAAAATGCTGACGGAGGGTCTCGATCGTCGATTTCAAGGTCGAAATATTCAACTCGTCAAATCGCCCGAATGCGCCGTCGCGCCTCAGGGCCGCCACTTGCACGTCGCAGACCTCGCGTTGCGCGGTTATCGGGATGTCCGGATAACGCTTGACGATTTCCTCCAGCCGTTCGCTGCGAATGGCCGGGCCATCGGCGGCGCGGCTCGCTACCGGCATGGTCGACTGTCCCGCCGTTTCGCCGCTTACGCCTTCGCCGGCGAACCTGGCGTCTGCGTCGTCATGGATCGCATTGTCCGACGGCGAGAACTCTAACTGCCGGTGACCAGCGCCGCCCCTGCCCGCCTTCGCCCCAGCAAGCCCAGTCTCGGACGAACAGTCAAGGTAAGCGACTCGATGCCCTGAACTTGCAAGCAAGGTCGCAAATGAAAATGCCGCAGTTGAATTTCCTTCGCCGCCGAAAACCGACGTGAACGCCAGCGCGATTGACCTGTCGGAATCTTCGGCCTGAAGGCTCATCAACAGCAGACGAAGTTCACGCATGGACTCGCAGAATAAATTGTCGGGATTCTTCAAAATATACCGCGTGGCGATCATCGGAACGTCGGGTCGTTTGATGATGCCCCTGGCGGATATGCGCGGCACCATCACCACTGGCGCATTCTCGCCAAACTCGGCGCGCACGTCCCGCGTATTGCGGATTCTGCCATCGACCATCTCAGCGATATAAGCGGCGCCGCTGGCGAGTATGAGCGCAAAGATAAAGCCGCCGGCGAGGATCAATTTCTTGCGTGGTCGCGACGGTTCGTCAGGGGTCGTCGCGAAGGCGACGATTCGAGCGTCGGCTTCGAGTAGCTGGTCGCGTTCGTTAAGCTCCCGCTTGCGCGACAACAGCGCCTCATAGACGGCTTTCGGCGCTTGCAGGTTGCGGGTCAACTCTTGAAGCCGGACCGAGCTCGCAGCTTGGTCAGCCAGTTCGTTCTGCGCCTGGACCAGATCTTCTTCAAGGGCGGTCACGCGTGAGCCGGTGACGGCCAGGCGAGAGGCGATGCCGTCCACCATGCGTTTGTTCTCGACCGACAATTGCCGGACCAATTGGGCGCGCTCTTCCTGCGCCGCCACCAATAGGGGGTGCTGGTCACCGTACCGAACGGAATACTCCGCAATTTGCTGTTCGACGGTCGCCAAACGACCGCGCAATTCTTCGATGTGCGGGGAGGTCAATACGCCGCTGACCGACGATCCGCCGCCGCCGCGCCGCATCATCCGTCGGACGGCTTCGTATTGGGATTTCAAGGCGGTGTACTCGGTCCGCGCCTTTCGCAGTTCGGCTGCAAGCGATTCAATCCGCTGGTTTGCGAACGACGTGCTTTGGGCGCCGTCGTCGACCACGCCTTCAAGCGCCCTGATCCGCGCCGCTTCTTGCTCGGACTCGCGAACTTCATTTTTTAGCGTCGCCAGCCGCGCATCAATCCACTGATTGGCGCGCCTTAAAGCCGAAAATTGGGCCTCAATTTTCTCTAGGATGAACTCTTCCGCGTAGATGTTCGCAATCCGCGCCGCTTCCACGGGGTCGTGATGGATGACGCGTAGTTCAATCAACAATGTCGCGCCAATTCGCTCGACTTCGATGCTTTGCATCAGCTCGGAAACCTGTAGCGCAGACACGTCCGATTTCGGCGTCGTGTCCTGATCTGTTTCTTCCGATGCGATCAGTATGTTTTCGCTGTCATTGTTTGGGTCCGTCGTTACGCTCGATTCATCGCTAACGGTCGAAGCCACTTGATCCGAATCCAGCGCATTTGGCGTCGATCCCGACCTACTTGGCGACAAGCGCGGCGTTCGCGGCTGATCGCCAACGCCATCTTCCAAAGACAACCCAATGTCGTCTCCGTCCAAAGCAAGCGAATCGACCGACGGATCATTGTCGCCAATGGCAACCTGCGACGCCGCTGTCGTCGTTCCGGCGTCATCGGCGACGATATCCGCAAGCCGGCCGAAATATCGTTTGCTGAGGAAGTCTTGATCGCCCGCTCGGGCGTGATCAAAGTCAGTCGGCTCGCCATTTTCAGTCGCGAGCCGTTTCAATACGCGGCTCGCCATCGCCTTGCTTCGAAGCAATTCAACCTCAGTGTCGATTCGTCCGGCGTCGGCGACCGCCGGCCCATAGCGAGCCTCTTCCCCGTATACGAATTGGTCGCGCTCCGGCTCGATGACGATCGACGTTTCAGCGGTGTACTTATCCTCAGCGACGAGCACATAGCCGATAAACGCCAGCAGCGTCGTCGCGGCGACGCCCGCGAAGATGGTCATTTGGCGACGCAAACCGACCCAGACCGAAAGTAGATCGACGACGTCTTCTACCGCGTTGTAGCCATGCGGCGAATTGCGATCTTCCACTGTCATTTCCTTTCGCCGGTTTGCCTTCGTTATCGCCGAAGCTCGATGCCGATTCTAAATGCGCTCTGATCGAAATCAGATCGAGCGGCCGAACCTGTCGAGCGAACGTCGGTAAAACCATATCC
>CAYWWL010000081.1:0-8130 GCA_964461925.1 uncultured Caulobacterales bacterium
CAGCGCTTCAAAATTGCATCCGCCGCGATAGGCGGAAATCACCGAAATTCCGCCTTTCGCGAGGATCTTCATCAATCCCGCTTCAAGGGCGGATTTGAAATTGACGACCACGTCGCCCAGCGATCGATCGCCATAAAGCCCGCGCTCGTGCCCATTCGCCAAGGACTCACAGGCGAGATACGGATTGACCGCCGTGGCGCCAACGCCGACCAGGCACGCCATATAGTGCGGATCGACGCATTCAGCGGACCGTACGATGATCGAGCAATAGGACCGCTTCCCGCGATCGGTCAAATGGGTGTGCACGCTCGCCGCCGCAAGGATCATCGGCGTCGCTATTTGATCGCTCGAGACGCTTTCGTCCGTGAGGATTATGTGTTGCGCCCCGTCTTCAACGACAGCGCGATAGGCGTCGGCGGCTATTCGGTCGAGCGCCGCGCCAAGCGCGTCGCCGGTCCCTTTGACGTCGTCAACGGGATAACAACAGTCTATCACGACCGAATTGGCGGCGACGAAGTCCTTAAATCGCTGATACATCCCATTCGACAAGAATGGGCTTTCGAGAACATAGACGTCCGTCTGCGTCTCATCTGACGCCAAGATATTGCCGAGGTTTTTGAATCGCGTCTTCAGACTCATGACCCGCGCTTCGCGGAGCGGGTCAATCGGCGGATTCGTCACCTGGCTAAATTTTTGCCGAAGATAGTGCGACAGCGGGCGATAATGCTCGGACAAGACCGCAAGCGGAGTGTCGTCGCCCATCGATCCGACCGCTTCTTTGCCGTCTTCAGCCATTGGACGCAGCACTAAATCGATCTCTTCGAGCGTGTACCCGGCGGCGATTTGCCGGCGCCGCAGATCGACGTCGGTGAACAATCGATCTTCTGTCCCAGGACCAATTTCAGGCTCGAGTTCGACAATGTTCTCAAGCCATTCTTCATACGGGTGCTTGCCGGCGAGATCGTCTAGGATCTGGTCGTGCGAATAGAGTTTCTTAGTTTCGAAATCGAAGGCGATCATCCCGCCAGCTTCGATCGCGCCGCGGTGGGCGATCCGATCGGCGTCAAGCGGGCACATGCCGGTCTCCGACCCCGCCGCTAATATGCCGTCATGGGTAAGCGCATATCGCATCGGCCGCAGTCCGTTGCGGTCGAGCCCCGCAACCGCCCATCGCCCGTCATAAACCGAAAGCGCCGCAGGTCCGTCCCAAGGCTCCATAACGGCGTTGCAATACTCATAAAGCGCACGCCAACTCTTCTTCATTACGCTCGATCGTTTCGACCAGGCTTCAGGCATTAAAAGGCTCTTCGCCATTGGCCCCGAGCGGCCGGCGCGCACGATCAGCTCATAGACCTGGTCCAACGCCGCTGAATCGGATGCGCCTGGCTGGATCACTGGCTTGATATCCGGCGCATTGTCCGAAAATGCTTCCGACGCCATGCCGATCTCATGGCTGCGCATCCAGTTGATATTGCCGCGCAAAGTATTGATCTCGCCATTGTGCGCCAGAATTCGAAAAGGCTGCGCTAGCCGCCATTCTGGAAACGTATTGGTCGAGTACCGCTGATGAAAAATCGCCACGCGCGACGTGAATTTTTGATCTTGAAGATCAGGATAGAATTCGTCGATCGCCTCCGCCAAGAACATGCCTTTGTAGACAATATCGTCGAAAGATAACGAGCAGATATAGAAACTCGGAATGCTGGCTTCCAACGCGCCCTTTTCAATTCGTCGACGGATAATATATAGAATTCGCGCGAGTTCCTCTGGCGTGCGGCCGCGCGGGTCGCGGAATAGAATCTGCTCGATGTCAGGGCGCGTTTCGTTCGCCTTTACGCCGAGGATTGACGCATCGACGGGCGTTTGCCGCCAGCCGTAGAGAAAGAAGCCTTCGCTTAAGAGCTCCGTCTCCACCAATGCGCGCGCGCGCTCCTGAGCCGCAAAATCAGTACGCGGCAGAAATATTTGCCCGACGCCAATGTCCGCATCGCTCGGCTCATGGCCGGTACGCGCCACCAGGTCGCGGAAAAATTCCTGTGGCACATTCAAGCGAACGCCCGCTCCATCGCCGGTCTTGCCGTCCGCATCGACGGCGCCGCGGTGCCAGACCGCCTTTAACGCCTTGATGGCGAGATCGACGATCTCCCGCCTATAGGTCGCGTCCGTCGAAACGATCAGTCCGACGCCGCAAGCGTCATGCTCTTCTTCCGGCGACCAGACGCCAGCCTCCTCCGCGCGCGCTCTCATTGCGCATTGCCGCGCATATTCCGTCTCGGCCATGATTATTCCTATTCAGCCGCGGCGAGCGGCGGCGTACTCATATCAGCGCTAGCGGCGGTTTCTTCACGTTCCAAGAACGAGGCGATGGACTGCGCCGCTACCCGTCCGTCGCGGATCGCCCACACCACAAGAGACGCCCCGCGGACGATGTCGCCGGCGGCGAATACGCCTGGCAGGCTGGTCTCAAGCGTCGTCTGATCGACCTTCAACGTGCCACGCGACGTCACGCGCAAATCGTCTTGGTCGAACAGGCGCGGAATGTCCTCAGGTTCGAAGCCCAAGGCCTTGATGGTGAGATCCGCCGATAGGGCGAATTCGCTGTCGGGCACGGCGATTGGACGCTGACGACCGCTGGCGTCCGCAGGTCCAAGGCGCATGCGTCGCGCGAGGACGTTTTCTCCGATGCTCGCGGGAGCGGACAGCCAATCAAAGATGACGCCCTCTTCTTCCGCATGCTTCACCTCACGTTGCGAGCCCGGCATGTTCGCGCGATCGCGCCGATACAGACAATGCACCGACTTTGCGCCTTGGCGAATCGAGGTGCGCACGCAATCCATGGCGGTATCGCCGCCGCCGATGACGACGACGTCCTTGCCTTTGGCGTCGAGCGCGCCGCTTTCGAATGCAGCGACTTGATCGCCGAGGCCGACGCGGTTAGAGGCGATCAGAAAATCCAACGCCGGAACAACGGGCGCAGCGTCATCTGTCGGGCAGTCCAAGTCGCGCGCCTTGTAAACGCCCGTCGCGATCAAGAGCGCGTTATGACGCTCACGCAGCGCGTCAAAACTCTCGTTCTCTCCGATCGCCACATTGCAGCGAAATTCAACGCCCGACTCGGTTAGCCGTTCCACCCGTCGCGAGACGACATGTTTCTCCAATTTGAAGTTCGGAATGCCGTACATAAGCAATCCGCCCGCGCGGTCGTAACGGTCATAGACCGTAACCTGAAATCCTAGTTTGCGGAGTTCCTCGGCCGCAGCCAATCCCGCCGGCCCGGCGCCGATAACGCCGACGGACTGCCGCTTTTCTTTGCTTGGCGTGACTGGCTTGACCCAGCCGTTCGCGAACGCCGTCTCGGTAATGTAGTTTTCGACAGCGCCAATCGTGACTGTGCCGTGTCCAGACTGCTCGATCACGCAGGATCCTTCGCACAATCTATCTTGTGGACAGATACGACCACACACTTCCGGCATATTGTTCGTCGCTGAGGAAACCGCATAGGCTTCTTCCAGCCGGCCTTCAGCGACGAGTTTCAGCCAATCGGGAATATTGTTTCCAAGCGGACAATGATCCTGGCAAAACGGCACGCCGCACTGGGAACAGCGAGACGCTTGAACCGCCGCCGCATCAGCCGCAAAGACACGATAAATTTCGTCAAAATCCCGGCGGCGCTCATCCGCGGAGCGTCTTTCTGGTCCCTCGCCAGGCGTCGTGGTGAATTTCAACATCGGGTCGGTCATGTTCTACAGTCGTGTCGAAGCGCTGGCGAACTGCATTTACCATGCATAGCCGTAGCGCGCATACTGCGGTGCGTCATATTTAAGCGAGCCGCCTTATTGACGGATCACGTATCGGATTTCAAGAGAATATGCACTCTTGCCCTAAAATAAAGGCATTCGCGCGCAATTGACGCGGCGGTCGGGCATTTTTTTGGCAGAAAGCTCCAATGTGATCAATTCATCTACGGCCGCGGATAGGCCAATGGCAAGCGACCACGCGAAAGATCAAGATAGCGATCGCGCATGATGGTTTGTCGGTTCTCCAAGGACGCGATTTCGCCATTGATCAACACCGTCACCGGCCGCGAGGACACCTCCAAGGGATCGCCATTCCAGACCACGACGTCAGCCACCTTACCTGACTCCAAAGTGCCGAGCGCATTTGATAGGCCAAACATCTCCGCCGGCGCACGCGTCAGCGCAACAAGCGCGGCGGCATGCGGCAAACCATTCGCAACGGCGTTTCCAGCAGATTGCGGCAACAGCCGGAGGTTATGCGTTCCAGGCGCAGAGAAAGCGATTCGCACGCCCGCCTTGTGCAATATCGCCGCGTTTTCGAGGGTCGCGCCTAAGCGTTCATGCTGCGACGGCAGGTTTTCCATCGGATCCAATACGACGGCGACGCCTGCCGCCGCCAGTTCGTCGGCGACTTTCCACGCTTCGGCCCCGCCAGATATCGCCACATCGAGCCCATATTCATTCTTAAACTTGATCAAAGAACGAATATCCGACGCCTCGTTGACGGCGACCATCAAGAGTTGGTCGCCGCGCACCACCGGACCAAGCGCTTTGAGATCGGAGAGCGAGAAGCGCGGATCTCGCGGCGCAAGGGCGTAGGCGCGCGGGCCTTCAGCGTACCGCTTTGCTTCGGCCATATATTCGCGAAGGTGCGCCCACACGCCAAGCCGCGTGTCGCCGGATCGAACCGCGCCCTGGAAGCCAAGCGTAACCGATTGAGCGACGCCAGTCTGAGTCACGGAGTCAGCATCGCCGGAAAGGTCGACCACGATCGCCTGTCCGCCAAAAATCTTGCCGCCTTGGGTCGGCGCCGACACCGCACGGGTCACGCCGCCGGCGCGATTGATCGGGATTAGCGTGGAAGAAGGATTAAAGCCGTCGCCGGCGTCCAAAGCGGCGCTTAGCGCAAACCCTTCGCCAGGACGCGAGTCATTCGCTTCGCGGTCGAGGCTAATTTCCACGAGGCCCAATTGCGACGAGGGCGCAAATAAGCCTGGCGTGACAATCTTGTCGGTCGCATCGATCACCGTCGCCCCGTTCGGCGCGGCGATTTCCTCGGCGACGCGGACGATACGTCCGTTTCGAACGAGCACGTCTCCCTGAATCACTTGTTCGCCATCGCCGACCATCGTGTGCACTTGACCGTTGTCGATCAAAATGGTTTCCGCCGACGCCGACGCCGCCATGGCGATGCCCCCGATCGCTCCAGCCATGGCGCGCTTCAATCTAGGCGCAATTGTTTTTAGCATTGTCGCGCTCATTGGCCTGCCCCTCCAAAAATATCGTTTCCGTCTTGACCAATTTCAAAATCCATGCGCGGCGAGCGCATTGGGTCGGTTCGGTCATAAAGCAGCGCACCATCGACGTAGACCCGCTCCGCTTGTGCGTATACAGAAAAAGGATCGGCTGACCAGATGACGACATCCGCCATCTTGCCGGCTTCCAAAGATCCGGTTTGATCGTCGATACCCATCGCACGGGCGGGATTAGACGTGATCCACGCCATGGCGTCCGCCTTGGAAATATTCAGCCCCGCCAGATTGCCGTCCGCGAGCGCTTTGCCCGCTTCTTGATTGAGCCGTTGAATGCCGACGTCGCTATCGGAGTGAACGATCGCGCAGCCGCCTGGCTGCGCATGCACCATCGCCACGTTTTCGCGAACGCTGTCATAAGCTTCCAACTTGAAGCCCCACCAATCGGCCCACAAGGCTGCGCAGACTTCGTTCTCCGCTAAGTAGTCCGCGATCTTAAACGCCTCCACGGCATGGTGGAAGGTTTGCAGCTTGTAGCCGAACTCTTTCGCCAGATCGAGAACTTGGACCATTTCGTCTGCACGGTAACAATGCATATTGACGACGACCTCTCCATCAAGGGCGCCCGCCAAGGTCTCCAGCTTTAGATCGCGGTCGGGCGCCGAGGGCTCGTCCTTCGCTGATCCGCCGCCATCCTTCCATTTCTTGAAGTCGGCGTCATATTTATCCCATTTCTTTTTATATGCGGTCGCTGCGATCCAACCTTGCCGATATCCGCGAAAATTGCCCATGCGCGTGCCGGGTCCGCCTTTGTCGCCATAAACGCGTTTCGGGTTTTCGCCGCACGCCATTTTTAACCCATAGGGCGCGCCCGGAAACTTCATGCCCTGGACTGTCCGTGAAGGAACGTTTTTCAAAATCACCGAACGCCCGCCGAAAAGGTTGGCCGACCCCGGCAAGATCTGCAGAGTGGTTACGCCGCCGGCAAGCGCCCTTGTGAAGCCGGCGTCTTGCGGCCAAACGGAATGCTCAGTCCACACGCCGGCCGTGTTCGCAGCCGTCGCTTCATTGCCGTCGGAGGTCGACGCGGTTCCTGGCGAAGGATAGTTGCCGAGGTGCGAGTGAATGTCGATGACGCCCGGGGTCACGAATTTGCCGGCGGCGTCGATCACCACCGCGCCGTCGGGGGGCGTCGTCGTCTCAGCGGAGCCGAGCGCTGCGATTACGCCGTCGGCGAACACAAGTACGCCATTCTCAATATATCCGCCAACGCCATCATAGATGGTCGCGTTGACGATCGCCGTGACGTCGGATGGGTAACGCTCGTAAGTCGACGGATAGGGATCTTTCGAGGGACGCGCGCTAACGGCGTCGGTTGATACTTCGTCAGATTGGCTGGACGCGAGCCTTTGCTGCACAGCGTCACATGCCGTAAGGCCCAAAATCGCTAAAAGCGCCGTCGATGAGGCGCCAAACTTGGAAATATTTCGCTTTATCATTTGCCCCGTCTCTTGTTCTTTTTTTCTGCTGCCGCATAAATCTGTTGCAAACCTAGACGATTTCTAGGGGATTAAAAGATGAGCAGGCGGCGGCGGGGCGAATTATTGTCCCCGCGCCCAGGCCTGGCGCCAACATGGGGAATAAGCATGAGCATAGTGACGCGTAGAAACGCATTGCAGATGGGCCTTCTCGGCGGCGCCGCGGCGTGCGCATCGAACCCGACGATGACGCCGTTCACCGCCATGGACGTCGCCGGCGGCGCGAGGTTCAATCATGGCGTCGCAAGCGGCGATCCTGATCAGACATCGGTCGTCATCTGGACCAGGATTTCTCCGGACAACGCTGGAGCGAATGGCGGCGACGTCGCCTGGCAGATGGCGCACGACAGGATGTTCACCGATGTCGTTTCCGAAGGTCGCGTGACCACTGGCGCCTATCGCGACTGGACCGTCAAGACGGTCGTGGAGAATTTGACCCCGGGCGCCGTGTACTACTATCGCTTCAAGACTAACGACGGCGTATCGCCGATCGGCCGCACCAAAACCCTGCCTGCGGGCGCTGTGGAAAGCGCCCGCTTCGCCGCCATCTCGTGCTCAAACTATCCATTTGGCTATTTTAACGTATACGATCAAATTGCGCGCCGTGACGATATCGATCTGGTGCTTCATCTCGGTGACTATTTGTATGAATACGGACCCGATGCTTATGGCGGCGAACAAGGCGAAGCGCTGGGCCGGCGACACTCGCCTGCGAATGAAATCCTCACCCTCGCCGATTACCGCCGACGCCACGCGCAATACAAAGCGGACCCATCGTCGCGAGCGATGCATGGCGCCCATCCCATGGTCGCGATCTGGGACGACCATGAAACGTCGAACGACTCCTGGCGCGACGGCGCGGAAAATCACGACCCTTCCACCGAAGGCGCGTGGGACGATCGCCGCGCCGCCGCGCTTAAAGCGTATTACGAATGGATGCCGGTGCGCGATCCGCAAGCCGGCCGCCCCTTGGAGGCGCTCTTCAAGGCGTACGCGTTCGGCGATCTCTTGTCGCTGACCGCGCTTGAAACCCGGCTCATGGCGCGCTCGCGTCAATTTGAGTATAACGAAGTCGTGCCGACGCTTAAGTCAGCCGCTGACATCGAAAACTTCCGCAACAATATTCTTTGGGACGGAAGCCGCGAAATGATGGGGCAGGCGCAACTTGACTATATGGCGAACGCCTTCGCCGCGGCGCGCGCTACGGAACAACCCTGGCGACTGGTCGCCAATCAAGTGATCATGGCCGAAGTCATTGCGCCGGACCTGTCGCCCCACGTTTCCGAAGAAGCGCTAGTGGCGCTGGAACAAGAGTGGGACCAG
>CAYWWL010000082.1:0-8129 GCA_964461925.1 uncultured Caulobacterales bacterium
GCCGTGGTTATGCGCCGCCGCCGGCCGGCAAGATCGCCGGCGCCGTGGGATCATGCTCACACGAGGCGCCACCGCGGCGCAGCTCTGCCAGGGCGCCGGCGTTGAGATCCGCAGCGGACACGGTCTCTGGGTCGCTCTCCGCCATATAGGAGACATAGCTGTCGCATTGGGGCGTCGCAGACGACTCGACGACTGGCGTCGGCGTCGATGGCGGCAAAGCCACTTGCACCGCCTTGGCGTTCTCCGTCGCGTACTCCGTGACGTCAGTCTTGGCGTCGAGCGTCACACCATGCGTCATCCCAAGCGCATTGACGGTCTTGGGCTCGACCGGGCCGGAGTCGACGGCCTCGGTTTCATCCGCGCCTAAATCGCCGATCGCCGCAGATTGCGGTTTTGACGTTTCGGGAGCCGCGATTGCGGTAACCGATGGCGGGGCAATCGCGACCGGCGCTGTTTGCTTCGCCGTCGCGTCAGAGACGGGCCTTTGCGTTGCGGCGCCCTCAGCCGGCGCTTCGACGACCGTAGGTCGATTGTCGATCTTCCCAATCTCGGCAATAGCCGTCGGCGTCCCCAGCGGCGCGGCGACGGCCGCGTCTTCCGGCCCCGCATTGATGGCGAACCGGTCGACGTCAGACCCAGGCAACGCCGGCGGCGCGCTTAGGACTGGCGCGGCGACGGCGACGATCCGGCTTTCTAGCGCCGGAAGGAAACCTTTGTCCTTGAGCGGCGGCAGCGCTCCGACGCGGCCCATGGCGCCGCCTTTCTCTAACTCCGCAATCAGGCCTTGAGCGAGGGGCGTGCCTTCCATCTGGCTGCGGTATACTTGGATATTCTCCAATACGCGTTGCACGTAGTTGCGGGTTTCGGAGAAGGGGATCTGCTCAATCCAATCAATCGGATCGACGGTCGACGAACGCGGATCGCCATAGGCTTCGATCCATTGGGTGACCCGTCGCTTGCCGGCGTTATAGCCTGCGAACACCATGGGATAGGCGCCGTCGAGATCGTCGAGCAAATGGGACAAGTGCGCCGACCCGATCCGCATATTGTAATACGGATCGTCCAGGAGCGCGCTGCGGCGATAGACGATGCCCTCTTTGCGCGCGGTGATCTTCGCAGTGGCGGGCATCAACTGCATCATGCCCCGCGCGCCGGCGTGTGAATACGCCCGAGGATTAAACTCGCTTTCCTGCCGCGAGAGGCCGAGGATCACCGCTGCGGGAACGTATCGCGACGCGCTCTCCGGCACGAAAACCTCCGGGTAAAGAACGTCAGGAGCGAAGACGCCGCGACGAACGCCGGCCTTGCCTGCTCGAACGCCCACATGAGGCGCGGCGAGCCTGCGGGTTAATTTCGCCAGTTCGCGATACTCGCCGGCGCTTTGCAATTGATCGTCGACTTGGTGGCCGAACACTAGGAAGGCGCGCTGGTCGCCGACGTCGGTCAGCATTCGCAAGGCCTGAGCCGCCGGCAGGCTAGCGAAGCGCGCTTTTTCGGCAGGGGTGGAGTCCGCCGCCGTGGCGAAAGTCTGGGCTGCGGCGTCACCGCCAATTTTAGCCGCGGCCAGCTGTCCGTAATAGGAATAGGGATAAGTCGCGGCTTTCGCCATCCACCGTTCGGCGAGGGCGCCGTCGCCTTTTTGCTCCGCCGCTCTGCCAAGCCAATAATAGCCGCGAGACAGCGAGATCGGCGTCCCGACGCTAGCGGTGAGGGCGGCGAAATGCACTTCGGCGCGTGCGGGATCGTCCAAATACCGCAGCGCGATCCAGCCGGCGTTGAATTCCGCTTCGGAGAAATTCGTGGTGCCCGGCTCCAAGCCGTGACCCGCCGCCATGGCGTAAGCATCAGCATAAAGACGATTTTTCAGCGCCCAACGCATCAAGAGCTGTTTTTCCTGCCATAGGCGGAAGGGATTGCGGGTGAGGGCCGGGTCTTTCGGCCCAGTGCGCGCGAGCGTGACGGCCGACGGCTCGTCTTTGGCGCGGCGCAGATGTCGTATCGCGGCGTGGTGCACGCCCGGATCGGCGCGGTCCGCCTCGCTCAAATTGTAGAACGCGTCGCGTGCGTGTCGGCCTTGGAGTAGCAATTGCGCGCGCACGCTGGCGCGGCGTCGTTCGTCGGACGGCAAATATTTGAAGATCCGCTGCGCCGCCGTCACCTGACGTTCGAACAATAGCCGATCGACGCGCGCGACATGGTCCATTGGGCGCAGCGCGGCGCTATGGTTGGCGAGGAATTTCACTTCCTCGGACGCCCGCAGTTTGTCATTGATCCAGGCGTTGCGCAGCAGCTCCTTCGCCGCTGAAGCGCGTTGCGTGGCGTAAAGCGCGCGGGCCAGGGCGTTCTTGCCTTGATAGGTTAGCGGATCGCGCTGATCGTAGAAGGCGAGGATTTGATCCGTCGTCATGGTCTTGGAGAACTTCGATTCCGCGTGACGCTGGATTTTCGACAATAAGGGAAAGTCCGGATTGGCGTCGAGAAAGGCCTGCGCGTCGGCGACGCTGACCTCGGGATCGCGGGCGTCGAAATAGTACCAAAGCGCCAGCGACCGGGCGATTGGACTGGCGACCTGATCCGCCATCCGCCGGGCCGAGCTGAAGCGTTTTTCGTCCAACGCCTCGCGGATGCTGTTGATCACGGCGAGATCGCTCGCTGCGATGTATTTCGGCGGCGGTGGGGCTGGCTTCGTCCGCGGCGTGATGTCGGCGATGCTTAGCGGCGCTGCGCTCAGGGCTGCATGGGCGGCGCCGACGCCAACCGTCAGCGACATTAGCGCGGCACAGGCGGCGATTTTGAAAGTCCCCATCTCGCTATACTCTCCAACGCCAGTCGCGCTTCAGTGCCCTGGCATTTTAACTGTCGTGACGCGCCGCCAGCAAAGCGAGCTACGCGCCCTCAGAGCCAATACGCACAAAAAACGCCACTTGATTGTCCAAGTTTGGGCCAATCGGCGGTCCAGACCAGTTGCGGCGAAGTGTGACACGGCCTATGTCGGCGTAAACCATAGCAGATATCGCGGTGGATGCATTGGATTTTGCGCCACACCGACGCGCACCCGCAGCCAGAAATCGATGAAGCCGCGCTATTATGCGCGGCGGAACCGCATAAGGTTACAAATATGATGAATATTTCAGGTTCGATCCCGGCATTAATTACCCCTTTCAACAAAGGCGAGATTGACGAAGCGGCGTTTCAATCATTGGTGGAACGCCAGATCGAGCAAGGCTCCACGGCGATCGTGCCAGCGGGCACCACAGGCGAATCGGCGACCTTGACCCACGCCGAGCACCGGCGGGTGATTGAACTCGCCGTCGAGGCCGCCAATGGCCGCGCTCCGGTGATCGCCGGGGCCGGGTCGAACGCCACGGCCGAGGCGATTGAGCTGGCGGCCTTCGCCGAAAAGGCTGGCGCTGACGCATTGCTGACCGTGTCCGGATACTACAATAAGCCGACCCAGGCTGGCCTCGTCGCGCACTTTACCGCGGTGCATAACGCGACCGGTCTGCCGATCATTCTCTACAATGTTCCTGGTCGGACGGTGGCCGGGCTATCCGTGGACAGTCTCGCGACTTTGTCGACGCTGGAGCGGGTCATCGGGGTCAAGGACGCAACCGGCGATCTCGCCCGGGTCGCGCTTCAGCGTTTGGCCTGCGGCGTGGATTTCGTGCAGTTGTCCGGCGAAGACATGACGGCTGTCGGCTTCAACGCGATGGGCGGACATGGCTGCATCGGCGTGACGGCGAACATCGCGCCGGACCTTTGCGCGCAAATGCAAGCAGCGAGCCTCGCAGGCGATCTAAAGACCGCGGTGGCGTTGCAAGACCGCTTGGCGCCGCTGCACGACGTCTTATTCGCTGAAACCAGCCCTGGCCCAGTGAAATTCGCTATGGCGGTCTTGGGGCTCTGCCGCGAAGATGTCCGCTTGCCCTTGGTGCCGCCAAGCGCCGCGACGAAGGCGCGGATTGAGAAAGTCCTTATGGACGCAGGCCTTTCCGCCTAATGGCCGCAAAAAACAAAGACGATGCGCGCAAGACCGTCGCTGAAAATCGGCGCGCCCGTCGCGATTACGACATTAAGGAAGTGATTGAAGCCGGCCTGATTCTAACGGGTACTGAGGTTAAGGCCCTGCGTGAAGGTCAGGCGACGATCAAAGAGGCTTATGCCTCGCCGGAAAATGACGGGATTTGGCTGATCAACGCCAATATTCCGGAATACTCAGCCGGCAATCGCGAAAACCATGAACCGAAGCGGCCGCGCAAATTGTTGTTGAACAAGCGAGAAATCGCGCGGCTTGCTCAGGCCGTTGAACGTAAAGGCTACACGATCGCTCCTTTGCGGCTCTATTTCAATGAACGGGGCGTCGCCAAATTGGAGATTGGCCTCGGAGTCGGCCGCAAGAGCCACGATAAGCGCGACGTGGAGAAGACGCGGGATTGGTCGCGTCAACAGCAGCGGCTATTGCGCGATCGCGGATGAACGACCTAAGATTCGTTCTGCATCGGGACGAATGTGAGAACCGTCTGAAACGCGGCCGCTGCGGCGACGCCTCCGGCGAAGCAATACAGGAACGCGCCGCCAGTTGCGCCGACATAGCGATGAACCATCCACGCCGCGCCGAAAGTGAGGACGAGACCGACGCCGCCACGGCCATAAAATCGCAATAGTTCGGAAAACCCGTCGCCGCCGGAGAACATGGCCGCGAACCGAGGCAAGGCCAAGAATACATAGAGCCAGCATCCGAAGCCGGCTGCCACGACGGCTCCGATCAATGACGCGCCTTCGAACAAATTCGCTAAGATCGCCCGCGCTGCTGAAAAACTCAGTAAAGCGAATGATGCGCCGATTACGCCGTAGATCGCGGTGACGGCGAGAGTCATCAGCGGCTTGGCGTCGCGCGCGTGGGCGAATGCGCCGGTCTTCGAGGGGATGCCCCAGTTTCGTGCCACAAGCGTTTCCAATCGAATGGGCGAGTGTCGTGTCGCCGCGTTATGGTGGGCTCAGTCTAACCGATGTTTGATTGCGTCGAACACTGCAAAAAACATCGAACGCGTTAGCCGCCCGGTGTTCAGATTATAGCGCGAACAATGAAAGCTGTCGAAGATTGTTACGTTTCCAAACGTATGAATCGCACCGTGCTTGAAAGGCGCGTCCCGCAGCGGGCGATCATAAGCTTTGATCACCGCGTCATGGGCGATGCGACCGAGGCACAATATAATGCGGAGTTCATCGAACGCCGAAATTGTCCGGCGGAGAAAGGGCGCGCATTTCGCTTGCTCATCCGCTGTCGGTCGGTTTTGCGGCGGAACGCAGCGCACTGCGTTCGTGATCGCCGTATTGTGGAGTTCCGGGGCGCGATTTTCGACTGGGGGCGCGCCAAGGCCGACATGGGCGAGGGCGTCGAATAAAAGATCGCCCGAGGCGTCGCCGGTGAAAGGCACGCCTGTGCGATTCGCGCCGCCGAGGCCCGGCGCCAGCCCAACGATCAAAAATTGCGCGGTTGACGGTCCGATGGTCGGCACCGCGCCATTATACCAGTCCTTGTACAGGCGTTTATTGTCGCGCCGAAAAGCGACCAGGCGGGGGCATTGGCGGCATAATTTCGGCGGATCGGCGCGTCTCGCCTTCGGTGACGCCGCGCTCAATAATCGTCCTCAAAGCCGTCGAAATCGTCGTCATAGTCTTCCGACGGCCGGTCTTTCTGGCGTTGTTGACCAACGCGACCGATCTGTTTCTGAATATCTGCGAGATCGATAAAGCTGTCCGCCTGCCGGCGCAGTTCGTCCGAGGCCATCGGCGGTTGGGATTTCACGGTCGAAATCACGGTGACGCGGACACCCTGGGCCTGCACTGCTTCAATCGCGCGGCGGAAATCGCCGTTGCCCGTGAAAATCACCATATGGTCCAAACGCGGCGCCAACACCATCATATCGACGGAAAGCTCGACATCGATGGAGCCCTTGAACCGCTTGCGACCTTGCTGGTCGGTAAACTCGCGCGCTTGCTTGGTGACCATGCAATAGCCGTTATAGTCGAGCCAATCGACCAAAGGCCGTAGCGGCGAGTAATCTTGGTCTTTGTCTTCTTGAATTGCGGTGTAATAATAGGCGCGTACGAGTTGGCTCACGTCCCTGGATTTCGTCAGCAGGGATTTGTAATCCATGTCGAAGCCGAGGCTGCGCGCGGCTTTGTAAAGATTGGCGCCGTCAATGAAAATGGCGGTTTTTTCGTCGCCGTGCATGCCAAGAAAGTCAGACATCAAATCTCCCCCAATATTCGGTCTTCAAACGTAGACTGTAAAATTGGCCAAAACTGCAAAAACAAGACGTATTCAAGCACATGATTCTCGTCGGAATTGGATCAAATTTATCGTTCTGCGGCGCAACGCCATATGCTGTCGTGAAAATGAGCGTTCGCGCCTTATCGCAGATCGGTCAGGTCCGTGCGACGTCGCGCTTCTATCGCACGCCCGCATGGCCGAACCCCGATGATCCGGAGTATATCAACGCTGCGGTTTCGCTGTCGACTGATTTGCGGCCGGCACGGTTGCTGTCGTTGTTGCATCAAATCGAAGCGGCGTTCGGTCGAAAACGGGGCGCGAAAAATGGACCGCGGACCCTCGACCTTGATTTGCTCGGCTATGATGACGTCAGCATCCCTGGTGGCAAAGCCGACGGGCTCGTCTTGCCCCATCCGCGGCTGCATGCGCGAGAATTCGTGTTACGCCCGCTCGCCGACATCGCGCCTGACTGGACGCCGCCGGAATCGAAAAAGACCGTGGCGACATTGCTAGAAGAACTCGGCGTTGAAGACGCGATTCCGTTGAAAATCCGTGGCGGAGACGAAACTGACGCTGCAGCGCGGCGATGGTCCTTGTAATCTTAACCGTTCCGCGCTACCACCGCGGTCTTCGCGCGGGATCATCGGATCGCCGCGCAATATCTATTGGAGGCGACGAAT
Source organism: uncultured Caulobacterales bacterium (assembly GCA_964461925.1). Lineage (GTDB taxonomy): Bacteria > Pseudomonadota > Alphaproteobacteria > Caulobacterales > Parvularculaceae > MED-G105. The sequence continues at coordinate 6,958 of CAYWWL010000082.1, forward strand.
GGCGCGGGTAACGGTTGAAGATTGCATCGAAAAAGTACCGAACAGGTTCAATCTTGTGCTGTTGGCGGCTCACCGGGCCCGGATCCTGTCATCCGGCGCGGAAATGCTCGTCGATCGCGACAATGACAAAAACCCGGTCGTAGCCTTGCGGGAGATCGCCGTTGAGGCGCTTGAACCTGAGGTCTTGCAGGAAGATCTGGTCTCGTCGCTGCAGCGTCAATTCGACGTCGATGAAACCGAAACGCCAGGCGAACAGGGCGATCAGGCCGATGCGCCGCAATTCGACGAAACCGACCAAGAAAAGTATCTGCAGCAGATCAAGGCGGCCGGCATGACCTCGCCGCAATCCCTGCCGAAGAGCTAAGCCTACTTTCGCGTCACAGCCAGTCCCGACATTTACGCCGCAAGCCTTGTCGATCGGGGCGGGCGGCTTATGTGATGTGATTGAGGCGTCCCGTTCAAATGCGGCGACCGAAGATGGTCTGTGATGAGGAAAGAACCGCTCGATGCGAAAGACACGCACCAGGCTGCGGCGTCGCAGCGTTCGTCGGCTGATCGCCAGCCGGCGCAAAGTGCTGCTCAGTCGCCAGAAGCGTTTCGCGAGCGTGCTGCGGATCAGGCGAGCGGCGAGCCGGCGCCGGCCAAGGCTGCGACGATGACGCCGCCGACCGGCGACGCGGCGGCGAAAAACGCGAAGACCGCTGCTCCTGACAAAGAGCAAAAAGCGTCAACCAGTCCAAAGATCATCCGCCAAGTTGAGTTGGTCGACATGGTTCGGGCTTATGACCCGAAGGTCGATGAAGATCTTCTGAACCGCGCCTATGTGTTCTCCATGAAAGCCCATGGCGGACAAACGCGCAAATCCGGCGATCCATATTTCACCCATCCGCTCGCAGTGGCGGGAATTCTCACAGAGTTGAAAGCCGACCCCGCCACCGTGGCGACCGCGCTGCTGCACGACGTCGTTGAAGACACTGACACCACGATCGATGACATCGAGCGCCTCTTTGGCGCCGAAATCGCCAAGCTCGTCGATGGGGTGACGAAGCTGTCGAAAATCGAGCTTCAGTCCGACGCGTCGAGCCAGGCGGAGAATTTCCGCAAGCTGGTGATGGCGATGGCCGACGACGTTCGCGTCTTGTTGGTCAAGCTGGCTGACCGGCTGCACAACA
>CAYWWL010000083.1:0-8066 GCA_964461925.1 uncultured Caulobacterales bacterium
CCAAAAGCACTCGCACATGAACATGCTGCACTCTCGGGGGGCGCGCGTCGTCGCCGAAGCGGTCATTCCTGACGAACTGATGCAGCGAATCATGGGACCAGCCAACGCGACGATGTTCCGTGGACGACTGGTATCCAATGTCGGCGGGATGCTCGCCGGCACCGTCAACAACGGCATGCATTCCGCCAATGGCTTGACCGCGTTGTTTATCGCCACGGGTCAAGACGTCGCCAACATCGCCGAATCTCACGCGGCCATCACCTTCGTCGAGCTATTGCCAAGCGGCGACTATTATTGGTCGATCACGATTCCTTCGTTGATCGTCGCCACCTATGGCGGCGGCACCGGCCTGGCGACCCAACGCGAATGCCTGGAGATGCTCGATTGCTATGGCGCGGGCAAGGTGGAAAAATTCGCCGAGATCTGCGCCGCCACCGTACTCGCAGGAGAGATATCTCTCGGGGCCGCGGTGTTGCACGGCGATTGGGTCTCATCACATGACAAATACGGACGGAACCGGCCATGACCTACATCGCTGATGCGCCACGTCTTTTGTACTCGGATTCCGAATGGAGTTTCGAACGCCTGAAGCGCGTCTATGACGCGATTGAAGCGATTGGCCTCGACGACCTAGGACTCGACGTCTATCCGAACCAAATCGAAATTATCGCGACAGAGCAAATGCTCGACGCGTATTCGAGCCACGGCATGCCGCTCATGTACAAGCATTGGTCGTTCGGCAAACGCTTCGCCCACGATCAAATGATGTACCAGAAAGGCTTCCAGGGCCTAGCCTATGAGATCGTCATCAATTCCAGTCCCTGCATCGCTTATCTGATGGAGGAGAACACCATGACCATGCAGACCTTGGTCATGGCGCACGCCTGTTTTGGTCATAATCATTTCTTCAAGAATAACTATTTGTTCCGTCAATGGACCGACGCGGAAGGGATTCTCACCTATCTCGACTTCGCGAAAAAATACATCGCCAAATGCGAAGACGAATATGGCCTGGAGCAAGTCGAAGAGATACTCGACGCCGCGCACGCGCTGATGGACCAAGGAGTATTTCGTTACCAACGCCCGCCAAGACTGTCGGAAGCCGACATGCTGGCGAAGATCGCCGCGCGCCAAGAACACGAACGGCAAAACTTCAACGACATCTGGCGTACGCTGCCGAACACCGAAGAGCCCGCGGAAGCTGCGGAGGAACGCCAGGCCGAGGTCCGCCACATCAAGTTGCCGGAAGAAAACCTGCTTTATTTCATCGAGAAGGCGTCGCCGACATTGGCGCCATGGCAGCGCGAACTCGTCCGTATCGTGCGCAATATCGCGCAATACTTCTATCCGCAAAAACAGACCCAGGTCATGAACGAGGGTTGCGCGACGTTCGTGCATCATTACATCATGAACGCGCTCTATGACCGGGGGCAGATCGACGAAGGCGCGATGATGGAGTTTATGCACTCGCATTCAAGCGTCGTGTTCCAGCCAGGGTTCGACGACAAGCGCTATTCCGGCATGAACCCATACGCGCTTGGCTTCGCGATGATGGAGGACATCAAACGCATGTCCGAAGATCCGACGCCGGAGGATCGCGAATGGTTCCCGGAAATCGCCGGCGCTGGAGATTGGCGCGAAGCGCTAAAAGACGCTTGGCGGAACTTCCGCGACGAGAGCTTCATTCAACAATATCTCTCGCCCAAAGTGATGCGTGATTTCGGCCTGTTCGCCATTCGTGACGACACTCAGGAATCCCATGTCGACATCGAAGCGATTCATAATGAACGCGGTTACCGGGAAGTTCGAGAAACCCTGAGCACGATGTACGATCTCGGCATTCGCGAACCGAACATTCAGGTCATATCCGCGGACCTCGACGGCGACCGTCGTCTAACCCTACGGCATACGCCCTATAAAGGCAGGGTGCTCGACAAGAAGGTGACCGAAGACGTGATGTGGCATGTCCATCGTCTTTGGGGGCACGAAGTCAAATTGGACGAAGAGGCGGCCGAAGCGGCTTAGTCTTCGTTGCGGCCAAAGTTCGCGACGTCTTTTTCCTGACCCGCTTCGACAATCGCGCGCCTGAGCGAGCGACCGCGCGCGAATATTTGCTCGAGCGTATCGGCGTCGCCCCATCGGATCGCCCGCTGCAATAACGCCAGCTCCTCTGTGAACCGCCCCAACACCTCAAGCACGGCGCCTTTATTATTGAGAAATACGTCGCGCCACATGACCGGATCGGACGCCGCGATCCGCGTGAAATCGCGGAAGCCGCCGGCGGAGTACTTAACGATTTCCGCTTCGGTCACCGTCTCCAGATCATCCGCCGCGCCAACCAGGGTGAAGGCGATCAAGTGCGGCAAGTGCGACGTCACCGCAAGGGCGATATCGTGATGATCGGCGGACATGATCTCCACGTCGCTGCCGACGGCCCGCCAAAGCGCCATGGCCCGATCGACAGCCGCTGTATAGGGCGCATCTTGACGGTCAAGCGGCGTCATAATGCACCAACGGTCTTGAAAAAGGCTGGCGAAGCCCGCCGCGGGGCCGGAGCGTTCGGTGCCGGCGATCGGGTGACACGGCACGACGCAAGGCTCGTTCGGCAATTGCGCAGCGGCGTTGACGATCTCGCCTTTGACCGATCCGACGTCGATGATCAGCGCGTCGGGCTTGGCTGCTTGGGCAGCGGCGACGATCGTCGCGCCGGCGGCGCCCACCGGCGTCGACACGATCACCAAATCCGCATCGGCGACCGCGGCGTCCAGGCTTTCAGTCGCGCGATCGACGACGCCGAGCGACGTCGCCTGCGCCGCGGCCTCGGGGTCGCGGTCATAACCGACGATCGCCTGCGCGAGTTTCCGGTCACGCATCGCCCAAGCCAAGGAACCGCCGATAAGACCGATTCCGATAATGGCGACCTTGGGAAACATGGAGTCTTGCACTTTGGGCGTGGTCATTGCGCGAAAAACTCCTCGATCGCCGCAAGGAAGGCGTCGTTTGCGTCGCGCGCGCCAATCGACACGCGCAGAGCGTCCGGCAATTTGTACGCCGTCATATCACGGACGATAACGCCTCGCGCGCTTAAGAACGCTAACGCCGACCTTGCGTCCCGTCGCCGATCGCCCGGATTGAAATGCAACAACAAAAAATTGCCGGCGCTTGGGGTGATCTCAATACCAAGCCCGCCCAATCTCTGCGTCAATCGATCGCGCTCCTCGGCGTTATGGCGTCGATTGCGCGTCACGAAGTCCTGATCGGCGAGCGCCGCCTCTCCCGCCGCCAAGGCTGCAGCGGTCACGTTAAACGGGCCGCGAATTCGATTGAGCACGTCGGCGATTCCGGCGGGGCAATAGGCCCAGCCAAGCCGCAGGGCGCCAAGGCCATAGATCTTCGAGAACGTCCGGGTCATTACGACATTGCCGAAATCCTCGACCAAGCGGTCGCCCGGCGCATAGTCCGGCGCGTCCATATACTCTGCATACGCCGCATCAATGACGAGCAGGACGTCTTCCGGCAACCTCTCGCGAAATGACCGGATCTCCGCATCGGCGACATAAGTCCCGGTCGGATTGTTCGGATTGGCGAGGAATACGATCTTTGTATCGCCGTCAACGCAGGCGAGCATAGCCTCAAAGTCGGCGCGCAGGTCGCGTTCCGCAGCGAAGCGCACGTCCGCGCCGCAAGACTTCGCGGCCAAGGCGTATACGAGAAAACCGTGATCGCTCTGGACGATATTGTCGCCTGGGCCGACATAAGCCCTGGTCAGCAATTGCAGCAATTCATCCGACCCGGCCCCGCAGACGATGCGGTCGGGATCGAGCCCATGCAGCGCCCCGATCGCCGTGCGCAAAGCCGTCGCGCCGCCATCGGGGTAGCGGTGCAAGGTCGATTGGGCCTCGACATAGGCCGCTTTCGCCTTGTCGCTGGCGCCAAGCGCGGATTCGTTGGACGAGAGCTTGTAGACCGGACCATCGCTCGACGCCGTCGATTTCCCGCCTTGGTAAGGCGTGATGTCGAGAATCCCTGGTCTCGGTTTTGGACCCAGCTGAGCGGCGCGGTGCGTCATGGACGGCTTCCTGTATTTTGGCCAGCGGCGATATAATGACGTTGTCGGCGGCGACACAACCCCGGCGTCAATCCGCCGCTCGCGGCGTCGCCGGCCTCGGCGAACGGACGGGCCTGGCGATCGGCAAGGGGTGTTGCGCCCGCAAGGGCCTCGCCACGGGTTGCGCCATGTGCTTCTGCGCCTCAATCAAAATGACGCCGCCAAACCAAGGCCAGATCCGCGCGCCGGTGCGTTCAAGAGCGGTCGCGGCGCGCAGCACGAAGCGCGCATTGGTCGGCGGGAAGAAAAGCGCCGTGCTATAGTTTAACGGTTGGAAAAGAGTGCCCGTCAGCAAGCGCTCAATCTGTCCCCGAAGATACGGTCGTCCGGCCGCGAAGGGCGTATTGTCAACCATGGTCCAGGCCCCGCGCCGGTGCCCCACCACAAAGATCACCCGGCCATCATCGGCGAGGACACGCCAGGCTTCGCGCGCCAACCGCCGGGGTTTACCGGCCTCTTCCAAGCCATGGACCACCAATAGACGATCGATCGAGGCGTCGGGCAAAGGCCAATGATGATCTTCGACTAGGGTGGCGCGATTACGCTCTCCATTTGGCCAACGCACGACGCCCTGGCCCGCCGGGGCCATGGCCAAGACGCGTTCCGCCTGAGAAAAAGCTTTCAGATAGGGTTCGGCGTAACCAAAGCCGGCGATCCGCATACCTTTATGATCAGCCCATGCGGCGCGCAATTGATCGCCGATCAGACGGCGCGCCAGGCCGCCAAGCGGCGTGCGGTAGAAGCCATAGAGCTCAAGGATGTCTGTATGCATGGCGCGTCGATTTCGTTAGGTTATCGCCAATATGGGTCAGGTCGCCTTTCGGTCAAACAGTTTCGCCGACGCCTCGCCCGCATTTCGCTGTCGCGAAGGAGACGATCGTGCCCCTAGAAATCCGTCAATTCCCGTGTTTTCAAGATAATTACGGCTACCTCATTCGCGACGCCGCCACCGGCCTCGTCGCCTCGATCGACTCACCAGAGCCTGAAAAAGTCAACGACGCGTTAGCATCCGAAGGCTGGACGCTGACCCATATTCTCAACACTCACCATCATTGGGATCACGCAGGCGGCAATCTAGCGCTGAAGGAAAAATGGAATTGCACGATCATTGGCCCAAGGAATGAAGCGGACAAAATTCCAGGCCTGGACGAAGCCGTTGGCGAAGGCGACACCGTGGCCTTGGGAGACTCGCGCGCCATCGTCCACGACACCCCCGGGCATACCCTCGGGCATATTATTTTTCATTTCGCCGACGACAAAGCCGCCTTTGTCGGCGACACGATTTTCGCGCTTGGTTGCGGCCGATTGTTCGAAGGCACTGCGGCGCAAATGTGGGATTCTCTATCTATCATCGCCGCACTTGATCCTGATACGAAGCTTTATTGCGCGCACGAGTACACCGAGGCGAATGCGAAGTTCGCTTTGTCCATTGAACCTGACAATCCCGCGCTGATTGAACGCGCGCGGGAGATCGCCGCGCGTCGGAGCCGCGGCGAACCGACCGTGCCGACAAGCGTCGCGCTGGAGCGGGCCACCAGCCCATTCATGCGCGGCGCCGACGCAACGCTGAAAAAAGCGCTTGGCATGGAGGGCGCGAAGCCAGTGGACGTATTCGCTGAGGTCCGACGCAGGAAAGACGCCTTCTAGGCCTATTGGGCCATCAGCAGTTGCAATATCAGGTCGTACCCATCGTCATTTGGATCGGCGCCATAACGCAGAATCCCGCCATTCAGCTGCGCGCCGGAAGCGTCGCCGGCGCAAACAAAGCGGGACATTTTCACGCTAACGCCGTCTCGGCATGCGGTCTCCACGGCGCTCAGCGCCGATCCGCACGCCTTCGCCAGACTTCGCGCCGACGGCCAGTCAGCGCTTGCCGCCCAATCGATGCGGGAACTGATCGACATATTGCAAACGCTGTTCGTGAACGCGGTTTCCGCTTGCAAGACGTCGTTTTCAGCGGCGCGCGCACGCACGGATTTAAGTGACTGGGCGGAGGCGGCCGCCGTCATCGCTGCAAACGCCAAGGTCGCTATTATTGGTCGTCGCGCCATAGCCGGCTCCAAGTGATCGCGCTGACAAATTCGCCGCTCAGCTAAAGGGCATTCTCCAGATAGGCGGCGATCGCCGCTGATCCTAACCGCCCATTTACGCCGCTATTCGGTCGATACCGCACGAGCAAAACGCCCTGGGATAACTGAACGGACGGCGCGTCGGCGGCGCCGAATTCGACTCGTTTAATCCGTTTGGCAACGATCCGCGCAGCGGCGTCATCGGCGGCGATTTGCTGGATGGCGACGGCTGCGCGCGCCACGGCGTCCGCCAAGGTCGGCGATGGCGCATATGATTCCGCAATGGCGTCCGAAGCTGCGCTTTCCGGCGCCGCTTCGGCCATGAGCGAGCTCGTCCGCGCCACGAATGTTTGCATCGCCTGTCCTTGCGTCCCATAGGTCTTTTGCTGCGCGCCGTCGACGGCGAAAATAATCGGGCCGCCAACAGCCGCGCTGACGAGAGCCGTGGCGCGTTGCGCGCGCGCCTGAACAGCGTCAAATGCCACTGGGGTCAGGCCGAGCGTCGGGTCCTCGCCGTAGGTACGCGTCGCAGCGCTGCCGCCCTCCTCGCCCGGCCAATAGACCGTCGCATTGCCGTAAGGGGTCAACCGAACGACAGGACGGCCTGCAGCGTCGCGATAAATCGTGTCGCCGCGCGGCGCCCGCGACGCGGTCAACGAAAAGATTTCTTCGGCCGGGAAGTCGTCGTCGATAGCGCAATCGATGCGCGGATCATCGGCGGAGCATAAAAAGCGGATCTTAGCCAAGTCGCCACGACGCTCGAACAGGAAGACGCGCTCCCGGGACGCGGTCACGAAGCGTTCGACTTCAGCTTCACGAATACGCTGACTTTTCTTCGCGGGGCGATCAACGAGGGCGGAAAACGGGTCGTTGCCGCTATTCAAACCAAATTGAGCCGTCGCGCCGCCGCACATGGCGATCAGCGTTAACAAAACCCAAATGGTCAAGCGTGCCGTCAAGAAATCTTACTCCAGTGCACAAATTCAGCGCGAAAACCGCCGTTCTAAGGTCAACGCCACCCGCAATTCCCAAGAGCGCTGGCGCAATATCGCTCATACTCCTGTTGATTGGGTTTTCGTAACAAAACAATTGGGCGAAAAGCGGGCCGGAAGACAAAAAAACGACGGCCCAAAGGCCGTCGTTCGTGGTTTTTCCGCTCAATCTACAGATCGAGGCTAGGCGGCGATGTATTGCCCGCCATTCGCGGTCAAGACTGCGCCGGTGATGAACCCAGCGCCGTCATCCGCCAAAAACGCGACGCATCTGCCGATTTCGTCGCCTTCGCCGAGCCGACCGACAGGGATTTGCGCGACAATCGAGTCTTTCACTTTGTCGTCCATGGCCGCGACCATGTCCGTGGCGATATAGCCTGGCGCGACGGCGTTGACCGTAACGCCTTTGAAAGCGCCCTCTTGCGCCAAGGCGCGGGTGAAGCCAATCATTCCCGCTTTCGCGGCCGAATAATTCGTCTGACCCATCTGACCTTTCTGGCCGTTGATCGACGAGATGTTGATGATCCGACCAAAACCGCGCTGACGCATGCCAGGGAAAACCTGGTGGCTCATGTTAAAGACGCTGTCGAGGTCGGCGCGAATGACTTCGGCCCATTGCTGCGGCGACATTTTGTGGAACATGCCGTCCCGGGTGATGCCGGCGTTATTGACGAGAATGTCCGTGGGCCCTTGCGCCGCCTCGATCTGGGCGACGCCTTCTTTGCAGGCGTCATAATCGCCGACGTCCCACTTAAAGCATTGGATGCCGGTTTCTTCCGTGCACCGCTGCGCGGCTTCGTCATTGCCAGCGTAGGTCGCGGCGACATTGCAGCCGTTCGCCTTCAACGCTTTTGCGATTTCCAGTCCGATTCCGCGCGACCCCCCGGTCACAATGGC
>CAYWWL010000084.1:0-3031 GCA_964461925.1 uncultured Caulobacterales bacterium
TGGCCGAGCTAGCTTCCGCACCGCAGATGTCCCGGAAAGCGCTGGAGCGGGAATATTCGCCAAGCAGCTGCGTCGACAGCATTGAGGCGGAGATCGCCGCCTATGTCGAGCGCTCGCGGGCGGCGGAGGCCAACGCTGCGGTGCTGAAGGACCTCTCTTATGGCGAGGGGGCGCGCGACCTGGTCGACGTATTCCCTTGCGACGGCGCGTCGGACCGGCCCATGCTGGTCTTCATCCATGGCGGCTATTGGCAAGAATTGAGCAAGAACGAGGCGACCTTCGCCGGCGCGGATCTTGCGGCGCGGGGGATCGGCTACGCCGCCATCGGTTATGAGATCGCCCCGGCCGGAACCATCGAGGCGATGGTCGATCAATGCGCGCGAGCGATTCTTTGGCTGCGCGACAACGCTGAACGCTTCGGATGTTCGCCCGATAAAATCTATCTCGCCGGCTCCTCCGCCGGGGCGCATCTCGCCGCCATGGCGATGATCCATCTACGGAATAAAACCGGCGATTGCGGCGCGATCGTCAAGGGCGCGGCGTTGCTCTCCGGGGTCTATGATCTGCGGCCCCTGGTCGACACCTATGTCAATGATCCTCTCGGCCTAGACAAGGCGCACGCCGCGGCGCTAAGCCCGCAGTTCGCCGATCTTGACGGCCTGCCGCCCTTGATCGTGTGCTGGGGCGAGCATGAAACCGCCGAATTCAAACGCCAGAGCCGCGCCTTCGCCGTGCGCTGCTCGGCCGCAGCGCCCAGCGCCGGCGCTACGCCAGCGGTGCGTATGGGCGAGGCCCCGGGCCGCAATCATTTCGACATTGTCTTCGACCTTGGCTCATTCGCCGTGGACGAAGCAGGCTTTCGGATAGAAAGCCTAGCCGCAGTCTCCGACTGAAGCGGCTTTGAGCCGTGAGCTGGCTTAATTGCGGCGACGTTCCCCGCCGCGGCGACGCTCGCGTCGGCGATCGCCGTTCCTCGCGCCGCGCCCGCGGGCCTGTCCTCGGTCGCCTTGCGCCTTGTCGAAGGATGGATCCGGCGCGCCGCTGAAACAGCCGATAATATAGGGAAAAGCATCGGTGACATAATAGGCGTACTGACCGTCCACCGTCATGCCGTTGCACGCGTCGAGATCGCCGGATCCGTCGACGAATTCGTAATCGTCGCGGAAGCTGCCGTCATATTCGCCGCCGGGATCGCCGGCGCCGGCGGGCCGCCGGCCAGACTTCAAACGATAACTCGACGTCGCCTTTCGGATCGCGTCGCCGTCGCGAATATATGAGCCATAGATCGGGAAGCCGTCGGCGGCGAAGCCGATGACGCCGGACGGCGCCGCGCCGTTCCCAGCCGCGAAAGGCGGCGGGCCATGATAGTGATAGGCCCCGTCCGGTTGGGTATGGGCGTTGCTTTGATCGACGTTGAAGCCGTTCGGCCCGTGCATCGGATCGTATCGCCACGGCGTCGCCATGTCATTGCAGCCGATCTTGCCGTCGCCAACGCCGAAACACCCGGCGGCCATGACGTCGACCTTAACGCCGTTCAGCAAGATGGCGTTGTCCGTCCGTAAGGAGAGGGGCGTCGGCGCGGCGCTCTTGCGCGGGGATTGGGTGATCGTGAAACGCTCTTCGACGGCGTTCGCGGCGTTGGGGAAACCGCGCGCGCCGTCGTTGAAATCATGATCGGGAATCGAATTCGACGTGAAGACGCAGCGATCGCCAAGCGCGGAGATCGTCAGGCTCGAGTTAAACAGAATATTGCGGCCGACGTCCCGGCCAACCGCTGCGTAATTGCCGACATAGTCGCGGCAATTCGGCGACCGATTGCTGAAGTCCGGCGCTGAAGCGGTCGACATGTCCGGGATGATTTCTCCCCGGGTTTGCAAACCGACTGCGCGCAGTCGCTCGACGTCGCCTGCGAGATTCGTGTCGTCGATGAGATTGGCGGCTTCGTCCGCGCCGGCGGTGAGGTCGTAAAGCTCCTCAGCGCCGTCGGCTTGGCGGATGAATTTGTAGCGCGCGTCGCGCACGGTCCAGCCCGTTTCATATTCGGCGTAGTTATAGGTTCGGGCCGCTCCCGGCGCGTCGACTAAAGTGGCGGCGAAGCTGCGTCCGTCGCTCGCCGGCGGCTCGATGTCCAATATCGCGGCGACGGTCGGCAACACGTCGACGATATTGACGAGGGCTTCCTCCCGGCGTCCCGGGGCGTCGACGATCGCTCCTGAGACGATGAACGGCACCCGCACACCGCCCTCATAAAGGCTCGACTTGCCGTGGCGGCCGGCGAACGCCGACCGATCGATCACGCTGCGCGGCGTGCCATTGTCGCCGAGAAATATCACCAGCGTGTCGTCGCGGGTCGCCGGCGGCAGGGTGGCCAATAAGCGGCCGATCTCGGCGTCCATGGCGTCGATCGCCGCGAGAAAATAGTCGCGCTTGTTGTTCTCGATGTCGGCCGCCGACCCGGAGAGCGCACGCCCATGAAGATCTTTAGGCGGAAGGTGGAACGGGCTATGCGGGGCGCTATAGGCGATCCATGCGAGCCAAGGCGTATTTTGGTCGGCGATCCAATCAATGGCGGCGTCGGTGATTGCGGTGGTGTGATAGTCCGTCGACCGGGTCTCTTCGCCATTGGTGGTCAATGTCCAATCGAAATAGTCCGGCAGATTGCTGTCGCGCAAATTGCCGGCGTAATGGTCGATGCCGAATCCATTGGGATGCAGCGCATTGGCGTCTCGTCCGCCAAGGTGCCATTTGCCGAACAGCGCATTGCGATAGGCGGCGGTCGCCTCGTGTTGGCGCAAATATGAATGCAGGGTTTGGCTGCCAGGCGGCAGCGCGCCAGGCACGCGGGTGACCCCGTTATTGACGCCATGGCGGCCGGTGATCAGGGCCGCCCGGGTGGTGGCGCAAGCCGGCGTCGCCCAAGCGTTGTCGTAGACGACGCCCGCCGCCGCGAGCGCGTCGAGGGTCGGCGTCACGGCGGTGTCGTCGCTGAGGCCGTATAGCGACATTGTGTCGACGCCCATGTCGTCGCCGA
>CAYWWL010000084.1:3041-8025 GCA_964461925.1 uncultured Caulobacterales bacterium
GGATCTCTTCGATGGTGTTACTACAAACATGAATGTCGTCGGCGATGATGATCAAGATATTCGGCGCTGCGCCGGCCTCGGGCGCCGCGTCGGCCGCCTCGGCGTTTGCTGGGGCGATCCAGGCGACGCTAAGGGCGCCGCATAAGCATGCCACGGCCAGCGCCAGTTTTACGGTCGTCATCAATGTCATCGTGGGTGTCCTTATCGCTGGCCCTAAGCCGCCAGCTTAGCGCCAATCGGGCGATAGTCGAACCTGGCGCGTATGGCGACGGCGCCGCGGGCCGGGTGAGAAAAGGGCGAATGCCAGTCTGGCCTGCCAGTCTGGCCTGCTGGTCTGGCGTGCTGATCTGGCGTTAAGGCGTAAACCGCCAATAGGTGGCGTCCTCGATCGTCGTCACCGGCTCCAAGCCGCGCTGGCTTGGCGACGGCGGCGTTGGCGTCGAGAGCAATCTTGAAATGTCGCCATAGACCTTGGTCGCGCCGAACGGCAAGGCGGCGAGCGACGATCCGCTCTTGTCGACGATGGTCATGTCGATGGTTTCAACGAACGGCGACAGCACTGGCGCGCGATCGTCGGCGATCCGGCCGATCCGGTCGAGGCAGGAGCGCTGCGGGGCGGCGTTGGCGGCGAGGGTTTCTTCTTCGGCGCGGTCGGCCATCCGCCGATGGCAATCGAACACGGCGTCTTGCAGGGCGGCGTCAGCGGCGGAGACGTAAAGCGTCGCGCCTTTCGCCAATCTCGGCGCGGCGTTGGCGAAGCGCATATACGCGGCCCGGGTGACGTCCGGCGTCGCCATGACGATTTGACCGAACGCCGGCGCGTCCGGGCTTTCATCCAAAAGCGGCGCGTCAGCGAGCGCGTCGAACAGGACTTGATTGCCGGCGCCATGGGCGAGGATGTGCACCTCGCCGTCGCTCGCCGCCCGCGCTAGTCCGAGGAACGACCGCAACGAGGTCGCCGCGTCGCTCTGTTGGCTCGCGCGGGCCTGGTCGAACGCAGCGGCGGCGTCGATGGCCGCGTCAATGGCGGGCCAGGAGAAGACCATCACGGCGCCGGGGAAATCGATCGCCTCTTGCACCGCGTCGACCGTCACCGCCGCCGGGTCGCCGGCGATGCGCTGATCGTGGACGTAAATCAGCACGTCTTCTTGGGCGCCGGTCAGGGCGATGGCGACGCTCGGCCGCGCCGGGGCGGTCGCCCCATCGGACGCCTCGCTTGGGTCGATCAAGCCGGAAATGTCCACGTCGAACGCGCCTGGCCGGGCGCTGTTTTTTGATTGCACGCTGTCGGCGACGAAGACGACGCCGTCTTTGGTCTGACGATAGCTGACGGATCCTCGGTTCGGCAGTTGCGGTTGCGGATCATCCCAGGCGGGCGGCGCATCCACCGCGTCCGGCGTGGTCGGCGGCTGCATGGTCGCCGGCGGGATCCGTGACGCTGTCGTCCGCCGATAGGGGCCGGTGGCCACATGATGGATGGCGGCGGTCTTTTTCGCGTCTTGATAACTCGACAACGTCCGGTCCACCGCCTGATTAGCCGACCGATTGCCGACGATATTTTCGCGATAGTAAGGGTTCTCCACCTGATAGCCGTCAACGATCAAACTGTCGTCGGCGTCGGCGATGGCCGCGACGCGCCGCAGGAACAAGCCGGTTTCGTCGATGCACGGGGCTGCGTTCGACCCTCCAGCGCCGCAGCTCGCGCGCTGCAGATCCAAGATCGTCGCCTTCGTCGCCCGGGCGTCCACGAAACGCCGGATCGTCGCGCCCCGCCGATGGGTCAAGCCCGCCCGCGCGACGAGCAACGGCGCGGCGGCGGCGGCGTTCTCCTCCACATGGGCGTCGCGATCGGCCGTGGGATCACTGAGATCACGATCGTAATAGTCGATGATCGCAGTGTCGGCGAATGCCGCCGCCTTGGCGGCGTCGTCCTGGAGCAGGAATTGTTGAAGGATAGGGCTAGTGTAGCGGCCGAAATTGAACGGAACGCGGCCGCCATCGTCGGCGATGGTGACGGTCGCGGTGGTCCGCGCCAACGGCGTGTAGGGAAAGTCCGCATAGATCCAGTTTTCGCGAACAATATCGTCTGCGGCGATAATTTCGTCGAGATAGCCCCTGCGATGGGTCAATGGCAGACCGGTCAGCGCCGCCATCTGCCGGTCGACCATGACATAATCGAGCCAAACCGCCAGCGGGGTTGAATACTGATCGCCATGGGCGTAACGCGCGGCGCCGTTTGCGACGGTGACGCGGTCGGCGGCGGCGTCGCGCATGATCTGCAATTGGTCATAAGCGTAAACGCTCTCCGCTGAAGGCGTGCGATTGGCTTTGCCGTCGGCGACGCGCTTGACGGCGGCGGCGGGGGTCGTCGCCAATTGTTTCCAGAGATCGCGGCCCACGCTGCGATTGGCGAAACTGGCGCGGTCATAGGCGAGGCCGGCTGCGTGGCGGCTATAGTCGTAAAGCGCTTGGCTTTGGGCGGCGAATAAGCGGGGCTTATCGGATCCGGCGGACGCTATCGCCAAGGGCAGCGCGGCGAACGCCTCCAGCATTGGCGCGCTGATGGCTTGGGTGTTGGCGCGGCCGCCGGCGCTATGGGTGACGCCTGATTGAATTTGGTTGATCCGATTCTCGGCGATCAATTGCAGGAGCGTGGCGCGCTCGGCGCCTGTGCTGGCGGCGAGGGCTTTTTCCGCCGAGACGAGCCCCACGCCATAGGCGTTGAACGCGGCGCCATGCTCGCCTTTGCGGCGATGGGCGTCGGCTTTGCGGAAATCCTTTTTGTAGGAATACAACGGCTGAGGCGTGGGGCTTGGCTTCGTTTCCTTAGGCGTGTCTTTCGTTTTATCGCTCGCGTCGTCCGCAACAGGGTCGTCGTCAACAGCGTCAATCGGCGGCGGGGCGCCGGTCAACAACGCTTTGATTGCGAACGCGTCAGCGGCCATTCGAGCCTGGTCCGGCGCGGCGCGCACCGCGGCGGTCAGATAGGCGCTTGCGGTGCGACGGCATTTCGGGGTTGCGCCGCAGGCTTGCGCGGCGAGGGTGGATGTCGCCGCCCTGAAGGCTTTGGACTTGACGATGTCGCCTTTAGGCGGGGTCGCCGTTGGGGCATGCAGGCTGATCAGGGCATAGGCCATGTGGGCGACGTCGGCCGCGGCGCCATCCTTCTCAAAATAGCGCGCGACGACGCCGGCGGCGTAAGATTTCGCCGTGGTGAGCGGGTCGGTCTTGCGGCGCGAAGCCAGGGCGATCAGCAAACGTTGCACGAAGGGGCTGGTGTATCGGCCGTATGCGAACGGCGAGGCGTTGCCGATTTGGGCGTTGGGCCGATAGGGCAGCTCGCCGGCATCAAGGTCTTGCAAAATCAGCGTCTCGGCGCGCAGCAGCCGCGCCTCATACTCGGCGCGGAGAACTTCCTTATACGGTCCACTTGAGCGCACATCGAGACGCGCGATCGCGTTCAGTTCCTGGGCTAAGACAATATATTCCAGATTATCGACGCCACTGGGGCCGCCGCCGGACGGACGCGTCGGCAGTTTTTCGTGCAAACGCTGCAAATACTCCAACGCCTTGACGCTTTCGGCCGACTGATTTCCGGTCGTTCCATCGCGACGATTCTCCGCGCTGGCGACGATCGGCGCGATCCGGATCAGGGTGCGCCAGGCGTCGAGCAGATCGTTTCTTCCGCCCGTCGACGTTCCGCCGGAGATCAACCCTTTGACGAGAAGGTCGGCGTAGAGGCCGAGATGGGAATAGTAGGCGTCGTAGTTGGCGTCGGCGTCGCCGGCGTCGGTCAACACGTCAGGCGTGGTCGCGAACAGGCCGGTGAGTTCCGGGTGAAGAATATTGCTCGGAAGTTTTCTCGTCGCGGCGAGACCGACCCCGACGCCGATCCGCGCAAGACGGTATTTGGCGATTCGCTTAAGGAGTTTTTTGGGCTCGCGCTGCGACGGCGACGCCGCCTCGGCGAAACCTAGTCCGATCCCGTAAGCGTCGAACGCGACGATCGGCAGCGCGGCGCGGGCTTCGTCGCCGATCTCGAAAAACAGGTTCGCCAGCGTCAGGGCGCCGCCTGAACCAGGGCAATTCTTGTCTCTACGCAATTGCGATAGGGCGTCTTGCGCGGTTTTTCGGTCGCCCGCCTTGATCGCGGCGGTCAGTCGATCGCGTGAGGTTCGCCGCCAAAAAACTTTTGCGACCTGCTCGCACGCACCGTCGCGCTCGACGGTGATCTTCGGCGCGCCCATGACGGCGATTAGAAAAAACGCCAATATCGCCAGCGCAATCGCGAAAACGCTCAATAATAACAAGCGCATAGCTCGGACTCCCCAATCGGCCCGCCTGCTTGGCGACGCGCCGAACCCCACGCGAAGTGTACCCCGCTCCGAGGGAAGCGCAAGCCAGGCGACGGCGCGCGCAGGGCTGGCGCGGCGTCAGCGGGCGCCGACGAGATCGCCGAAATCGCTATAGCGGCGCTCGGCCCATTCGGCGACGTCGTCGTCGGACAAGGGGGCGTCGGCATAGTCGAAGCTGACGCCGCTGCCCTCGATCACCCGGTTCATGAAATTGAACAGCGCCGCCACTTGCACCGCGTGGAACAGGGCCTGCTCGCTCCAACCGGCGTCATAGACCGCTTGCGCGTCGGCGTCGGTGAGGCGCGGCGGCAGGGATTTCAACTTGGCGACGTATTTCAAAAGCGGCTTTAGCTTGTCGTCCACGGCCGCGCTGTCGACGTCTGCGACGAGGGCGTCGATCACCGCTTCGTCGACGCCGAACGCCCGAGCGTAATTCTTGTGCGCGCCAAAGCAGAAATTGCAAGCGTTCAGTCCAGAGACGAACGCGGCGATCAATTCGCGTTCGGCGACGCTGAGCGGGCTGTCGCCGCGCAAGAGCGCGTCGTGATAGGCGAGGAGCGGGCGCAGGTGCTCCGGAAACGCTTTGAACACGTCGCTAAGGTGCGGGTTTTCGGGCAGGCTTGGGATCA
>CAYWWL010000085.1:0-7898 GCA_964461925.1 uncultured Caulobacterales bacterium
TACCAAGAATATCGCGCGGCCATGAACCGTCATTTCTACGCCATGCGCGACTCCATCCAACAGCGCGGCGAGGCTTGGGCGCAATTAGATGACGCCGAAGCGCTCACAATCTACGAGGATTTGAAGTGTCATCTAAGCGCCGTCCGCCTGATACGGATCGACTATTCCCAGCGCTTTATCGACGCCTTGTCCCCGAAACTAGGCTTGCGCTTTATCCAGATCGATCACCGGCTGGACATGGTGGCGATGGCTAACCGGGTGACGGAGCTGCCGCTGATCGGGATTGAAGAAGCGACCGCCTTCGCGCCGCCGCAAGAGCCGCCGCAGGAATAGGCCGGACCGGCGTCCGCGGCGACCGTCCAGCCGAGGGCGCTGACGCCCGCAAAAATATTCTGCGCCGTATTATTCAGCGGCGACCGGCGCAGGCGACCCGTAGCGCTCGCGCAGCCGGGCTTCCGCACGCGGACAAATGTTCACCTTCGACAGATCGCCGTCGGCCCAATCCATCACCTTCGGGTCCATCACCTTGAACCATAAGGAAGGGATCGCCGCGAGGCCGTAGCACCCCGGATAGCCGCTTGGCAGCTGCGGCAGGTCCGGGAAATTGCGCAGCGCCTGATAGGGCCGCAGGGCGTTAGCGTGGTGGTCGGAATGCCGCTGCAGGTGGAACAGCATCAGGTTCGAAACCGTGTGGTTGGTGTTCCAGGAATGACGCGGCTCGACTTTTTCGTATTTCCCGTCGGCGCGCTTTTGCCGCTTCAGGCCATAGTGCTCGACATAGTTCGCTTGGGTCAGCGCGTACCAGCCGAAGAAATGGTGGATCAGCAGGAAGGGCAGCATTTTCCAGCCGAAGAGCGCGATGATGGCGATCGCCACGACCAGGGTCAGGGCGTAGCCCTGGAGGATTTCATTATGGTGCGAGAACACTTTCTTGCCGCGGCGGGAAAGCCGCTCGGCCTCGTGTCGCCAACCGCGCTTGAACGTGCCCGGCAATTCGCGTCCGGCGAATGCGTAGACGCTCTCGCCCATGCGCGAACTGGCCGGGTCTTCCGGCGTCGCCACCCAAACATGATGGCCGCGATTGTGCTCGATGCAGAAATGCCCATAGCCGATCATTGCGTTCATCACTTGCGCGAACCTCTGGTCGGTCTTGTTGTTCTTGTGGCCGAGCTCATGGCTGACGGTGAGCACGTCGCCATGGGCGGCGACGAAGGCGAAGGCGGCGAGCAAGATCGCCCAGAATGGCAAATCATGGGCGCCGACGAGCCACACCGCGGCGAAGAAACTAAGATAGAAGGCCGGCACCGCGGCCTGCGCCAAGCGCCGATAGAATTGATCCTCGGCCATCTTCTCGGCGATTTCCGCCGGCGGATTAAAGGGATCCTCGCCGACCGCGAGGTCGACCAAGGGAATGAAGAGGTAGATGTAGACCACCGGGAACAGGACCGCGAGCGGGTTCTGGCCAGTGGCGTAAAAGATCGCGATCGTCGCCGGCGCAATCAGTGTCGGGACGAATGACAGCAACCAAAGGTATCGCTTGCGATCGACGTATTCGATCTTTTCGCCGTTCGCCGTTTCCGCCGTGAACATAATGCCTCTCCGCCTATCGAACGCCGCCGACGCGCGATCGCCGCGCGCCGGCGTTCAAGATCACCAACCGCACTGGCGATCGGCGTTTTGCTCTTCCAACCAGGCCATCAACGGGGCGAAGTATTCGACCACCGCGCCGCCGTCCATGTCCGGGCTGCCAGTGAACGCTTCAAGCGCTTCCGGCCAAGGCCGTTCCGCGCCCATTTCCAGCATGGCGTTGAATTTCGCGCCCACTTCTTCCGCGCCGTAGATCGAGCACCGGTGCAGCGGGCCTTCCCAACCGGCCATGTCGCACGCGGCTTTGTGGAATTGGAACTGCAGGATATGAGCGATGAAATATCGCGTATAGGAGACATTGCCAGGAATATGGTACTTCCCACCCGGATCAAAATAGTCGCTCGGCCGTTCGCTTGGCGGGCGCACGCCTTGGTATTGCGTGCGCAGATCCCACCAGCCTTGATTATAGTTTTCCGGCGTCAGTTCGCCGGAGAAGACTTGCCAGCGCCATTTGTCCATCAACAGGCCGAACGGCATGAACGAGACTTTCTCCAACGCCGCCTGCATCAACAAGCCGATGTCCTTCGACGCGTCCGGCGTCTCGTCGAGCAAGCCGATGGTCTTCAGATAGTCCGGGGTGATCGACAGCGCGATCATGTCGCCGATCGCTTCGTGGAAGCCGCCATTAGCGCCGGTCTGGAAGATCGGCGACTTATCTTTGTAGGCGCGCTGATAATAATTATGGCCAAGCTCGTGGTGCACGGTTTGGAAATCGTCCGCGTTCACCTTGGTGCACATTTTGATGCGGATGTCGTCTTGGCCGTCGAGATTCCACGCCGACGCGTGGCAGACGACTTCGCGATCGGCCGGCTTGGTGATCTGCGAGCGCTCCCAGAAAGTCTCCGGCAGCGGCTCGAAGCCGAGGGAGGAGAAGAACTCTTCGCCGGTCTTGACCATTTTCACGGCGTCATAGTCGGCCTTCTCGAGAAGGTCGGTGACGTCATAACCCGGGTCGGCGTCTTCGGGCGCGACCAGATCGAAAATATTGCCCCATGACTGGGCCCACATATTGCCGAGCAAATCGGCGCGGATCGGCTGGTCTAGGGGTACGGCGGCGTCGCCATATTCTTCGTTCAGCTCCGCGCGGACATGGCACTGCAGCTGATCATAGAGCGGCTTGACCTGGTTCCATAGCCGATCGGTCTCGGCGGCGAATTCCTCTGAGGGCATATCATAGCGGGCGCGCCACATGACGCCGACATCGTCGAAGCCCAACTCCCTCGCGCCTTCGTTCGACAGCGCCACCATCGCGGCGTAATCGTCCTTCATGGTGCGGCCGTCGCCGTCGGGGGTCACCGGCACTTCGCGCCACTTGGTCCAGATCTCCTGCAGCCGCTCCGGATCGCGGACCGTGCCCATCATCGCTTCGAGGTCGTTGCGGGCGACCATCTCTCCGTCAAGTTCGATCTTGCCGGTGGCGTAGACCGAGCCCATCCGCGTGTTGATCGCGGCCAGCTCGCCGGCGGCGCCGGGGCGCTCAGGGGCCGGAAGATTAAGGCCAAGCTTGATCGCTTCGATCTTGCGGCGCATTTCCGCCGGCAACTCCAGATCGTTGAACCGTTTCGCTTCGTTGGCGAAGGCGACGCCTTTGGCGGTGCCTTCGGCGTCGGCTTTCGTCAACAGCCAATTGCTGTCGTAATTGATGTTGGTGGCCTGGAGCCATGCGGTGCGGGCGGAGAATTCGCCATATTCCTTGTACCACGTCTCGACCCGGCCGATGAATTCAGCCGCGTCGTCGACGCTCGGCGCGGTGGCCGCGGCGCTTTCCTCGCCGCCTGAAGTCACGGCGGAGACCTTATTGGCCAAGTCGTCGCAGCCGACGAGCAGCGCGATCAATGACGCCGAGACCAGCGGCGCGCGAAAATGATGTTTGATTGTCATGCCTGGGTTCGCCGCCAGCGTGGACGACGCCTTTCAACCGTTAGAAACTAGGGCGAGCATAAAGGAAACCGGCGGCGGCGGCAAAACCGACCGACAGCGGAGCATCGCTGCATCGCAATATCAGGCTTAGATTTTTTCCGAGAGCTTGATCGCCAAACGACAGCCCGCTTGGATCACGGCGCGCATCACCGGATAGCCCGGCGCTTGCGCCGCCCCATGATCCTCAGCCGTGGTCTTATGGCCGATTTCGTCTTCGCGAAATTCCTCGATCGTCGTCGCTAAGGGATCGCCGGCGGCGGTCAATTCCTCGGCCTGGTCGGCATAGTGACGTTCGATCACCTCTTCGACGGCGGCGGTGCACGCCATGGCGGCTTTTTCGCCCATCAGCGCGGTGCCGGCGCCGAGGGCGAAGCCGGCTACGTTCCACACCGGCGCGAGCAAGGTGGGTCGAATGCGTTTTTCCGCCAACAGGCGATCGAAGGTCTCAAGGTGATGCGCCTCGCCGTCCTCCATCTCCTTTAGCAAAGCCGATGTCGCCTCCTTGCCGGGAACATTGTCGAAGACGGCGCGTTGCCCGCGATAGATCTGCACCGCGCCATATTCGCCGGCGTGATCGACCCGGAGCATTTCCGCCAACCGCTGGCGCGGTCCTGGCAGGGCGCCGTCGACGTCGAGACGGCTGCTATTCTCCGGCATTGCGCGGTCCTCCCAAAGGCGATCGACGCACCTCTCGCGTGCTGATCAAGGCGGCGCCCAAGCAAAGCGCGAATAAGCCCGCCGAGGCGAGGAAATTATAGCCGGCCATGGAAATGCCCAAAAGCCGCCAAGGCGCGTCTTCGCAGGAAAAGCCCGACGGCCCGTCCTGCAAGGCCTGGCCGAGGTCGACCCCGGCATAGTCTTGGTCGCCGCCGGAACACGTCGGCGGGCCGGGCCAGAAATCGAACTCGACGCCGGTGTGGTAGAACGCGAGGCCAGCGCTGAACAAATACACTAAGGCCACGGCGCCGACGGCGGCCGACGCCACCAGACGCGCCTTGAAGCCAAGCGAGACGATCAGCCCCGCGGCGGCGACCCCAAGCGCCGCCCAATGGGCTTCGCGCTGGTCGAGGCAGAGATTGCACGGGTAATAGCCGAAGGCTTCGAAAATATGCGCGCCCGCCAACAGTGCGCCGCTGGCGAGGGCGGCGAGGGCGAGGGCGGCGACGTCGAGCCGGGAAGAAAGCACATTCTGCATCACGCCATGACCATAGCTTTCCTGACGCCGAGCGCGACGCGTCACAATCGCGCGGCGACCCAATCCTTGATGATCGTCGCCGCTTCGAGACCAAATATCGAAAGCAACGCCACCCATGTAAAGCCGATGACGAGGCCGAGAACGATTAAAACCCCATCACGTTCGACCAGGCCAAGGGCGGTGATGGCGACGCCGATCCCCGGGACCGTATTGGTGCCGGGCAGCGGCACCAGGATCGAAGCGCACGGAATCATCAGCACCGCGCCGACGACCCGCGCGCCGACATGGCCGGAGAGGAACAAGAATCGCGGCCGCGCGAACGCTTCGAGAAACCGGGCGTATTTGCCGGTGCGTTTGACCACGCTGAGGAAGCTGGAGACCTCGAACCGCCGCGCCGCCATCGGACCAGGAAGCCATGGCGCCTCCCGACCGAGGCCTAATTGCGCCGCCAAAGCGAGCATCGGCAAGGCCACGATTTGCGGCAACAGATAGATGAACGGCAAGCAGCACGGCAGCGCCAACAGAAGCAGCATGAATCCGAAAGCGCGCTCGTCGAGCTCATTGACCAAATCGCCGAGGGTCGCCGTCGCCGCCGATGGCGCATCGCCCGCGGTCCCGGCGGCGGCGTCGGCCGCGCCGTCAGATCCAGGGTCGTCAGCGCCGAGCCGGCGCAGCACTACTTCCAAGAGATCCGTCGCGCCGAGGGCGTCGCGCTCTGCGTCGGGGTCAGGGCCGGGAGAAAATGCCGATTCCGTCATAGCTTCCATCTAGCGTAATTCCTTATTCGGGCAATCCTGTGACGACAGACTAGCCTGATAGTCTTGCCTGAATATTTACCCGCGGGCGGGGCGGCGGCGCTTGACCTGGGCGGCGCGGACCGTATGATCGCGCTCCCGATGGCGATAGGCCCCGCTGGCGGAATTGGTAGACGCGCCGGATTCAAAATCCGGTTCCTTCGGGAGTGTCCGTTCAAGTCGGACGCGGGGCACCATCGATCGCGCATCGACGCTTCACCAGAACATTAGACCATAAGCGTCAGCCGGCGCGGCTATGGCGCGCCAGGCGTTTCCGTTAAATAGTCCGCATAAAGAAAACGCGCCCCCGAAACGGGAGCGCGTCGCCCATGGCGTTTCCCCAAACGATGCGAAGAGGAGAGAGGCCGAAGCCGCTCTACAGCGCGCCGTGGCAGGCTGGCAATTGCGTCGCCAGGTCCACTTTCGCTTTGCGCCGTTGTTTTTTCGTTATTGGCGCGTCTTCGTAGTTATCGAGAGCGTAGTTGGTTTCAGCATAGTTGAAGCCTGGCTCGAAATCCTGGCCGGCGACGACTTTGATGAATGTGCGGTTGAACTCGCGTTGCTCCGCGGAGAAGAACTGCACGGTGCAGCCTTCATTGTCGGCGAACGTGTTGCCCGCGACGGCGCCGAAGAAGCCCGACGACATCTGGATGGCGTCGCCCGTGTTCTGCGCCACGAGGTTCGAATTCACCGTTGCGGCGCGAACTTTCTCCGACAGGAAGATGCCGGTCTCATTGCCCATGATCAGGTTGGCGAGAATTTTCACTTCGCCGAAGCCGTCCCGCGCGTCGACGTCAACGCCCGGTCCGGAATTGAATTTGATCGTGTTGCGGGTCAGCAGGAGATCCGCCAACCGTCCCGTCGCGACGATGCCTGCGCCATTGCCGAGAATGACGTTGTTAGTCAGCGAGCCTTGCACCAACGCCCGATCCTGGCTGACGAACTGCACCGCCGTGCGCGCGCCGATGATCGTGTTGTTGTTGAGGTTAATCTCGCCGGCGAGGACGCGAACGCCCGCCGCAGGACCGCTCAAAATGCCGCCCGTCGCGCCGGTTTTCGTATGCGCAGCATACTGAAGGTTAGTGCCGCCGACGACATAGTCCCAGCCCATGTTCTGAGCGCCGACCGGTTTGGCGTGGCGCGACACGTATTTCTCGAGCTTCTGGCGGCGACGCGCTTCAGGCGTGTCGTCGCGCGGCGGCCGGGCGATGTGCTGCATCATGTCCGGACGCAACGGGCCGTAGGCCGCTTGGATCGGAATGTCGGCGTTGCGCGGGATGATCGCGCTGTCGCTGACCGCCACCGAACCGCCGGCCACGTCGATGCATGGCGCGCCAGCGCGGGTGTGGTCGAATTCAAAGATCATTTTTTCGATCGTCACGCGCGCCACTGGCGAGGCCGGGGCGATCGACATGCACGGGGCCGAGGCCGAGGCGCGAATGATCGGTTCACGGCCATAATCGCCGAGCGCGCCGATGATCGCCACGGGCTTGGTGACGTTGACGTTTTCATTGTAGACGCCGCCGCGCACCAGGATCGTGCCGCCAGGCGCGACCAGGTTCATCGCTTGGGCGATCGTCGTCACTTTGCTGCCGGCGGATTGGCTGACGACAACTTGCGCCAGTTTTTCCTTCGGCTTCGCGGCCGTAGGCGACCCTTTCGACGGGGTCGCCGAGCCGGGAATGTCAAATCCGCCGATCGTTCCTTGTCCGGCGAAGGCCGAGCTGGCGAGCGCCAAGCAGCTCGCCGTCGCGAGCGCGCCTACGATTTTGTTCATCGATACCATCTCTCGCTTCTCCCCACTATTCATCGACACTGCGCGGGCTTTCGAACTCAAGCAGTTCCAACGCCCGCTGCGCTGGACGGTAGCCTAAGGATGCGGCCTTCGCGAAATGCAGAGCCGCTTGGGATTTGTTCGGCGTGACCGCGTTCAGACCGGTGGATCCGTCGCGATAGATAACGCCGAGGGCGTAATGCGCTTCGGCCACGTTCTGGGCGGCGGCCTTCTTCAGCCACTTGGTCGCCACCGTGCCGTCTTGGCCGACGCCGATGCCGCGAAGATGCATGATGCCGAACGTATATTGCGCGATCGAGTTATCGGCGCGGGCGGCGGCGCGCGAGATCAGCGTCACCGTGTCTTTCGCTGACAGAACGCCGACTTCGACATTGCGCTTTTGCTGCGCCGTCATCTGCATATCGCCCGAAACCAGGGAATACTGGAAGCGGCGGATCGCTTCGCGGGTCTGGTCGCCCATCTTATTGTCGATCGAGCCAAAGTAGAAACCAAGCGCCCGGAGCGAATGTTGCAGGACCGAAACGTCGATGTCCGACACTGCTTCATA
>CAYWWL010000086.1:0-7893 GCA_964461925.1 uncultured Caulobacterales bacterium
ATAATTGGAATACTGTAGGGTCGGCACCGATGAAGCGTAAGGGACATTCGACGGAGCGACATTGCAGCGCAATATGTGCAAATGGCCCGTCGGCGACCCCGCGTCTGACGATTTCCATTTCTGCGGTCAATCAACCACGCCTGGGAAGTCTTATTGCGCTTATCACGCGCGGATGGCGTTCCAGCCCGCAGGAACCCGCCGCAGCGACGCGCAGCCGCCCGCGCGCACCGCGATCGGCTCGCAGCAACGTCGCGCTGCCGGTTAGGTCGATTGAAAGCAAGCGGATTTGCTTGACCACGCCTCGCAAAAAAGGCGCGTCGCTTTGAGCGGCGCGCCTTTTGTTTTGCCCCGGGCGGAACCTTGTTATTGCGCCGGCGCGACCCGCATGATCTTGGCCTTGCCAGCGCCGCCGCGCTGCGCCTCCGTGGCGACGTAAAGCGCGCCGTCAGGGCCAAGCCGCACGTCGCGAATGCGCTCGCCGATCAGATAGCGTTCTTCGCCGACTTCCTTGTCGCCGTCGAGGTCGACCCGGTGCAGCGCCAGGCCAGCGAGCGCGCCGACGATCAGATCGCCGCGCCAATCCTCTGGAAACAAATCCCCGTCATAGACGACAAGGCCTGAAGGGGCGATCGACGGCGTCCAGTATTTGAACGGCTGCTTGGTGCCTTCATACTCGGTGAACGGCGTAATGATCGCGCCGTTATAATCGATGCCGTAGCTGGCGAGAGGCCAACCATAATTCGCGCCAGGCTCGACGATGTTGATCTCGTCGCCGCCGCGCGGGCCATGCTCATGTTCCCATAAAACGCCTCGGCGGGCGTCATAGGCGAGGCCCTGGCCATTGCGGTGGCCTTTGGAATATAGCCCAGGCGCAGCGCCTTCGCCGAAATCCGGGTTGTCGTCAGGAATAGAGCCGTCGGGATTGATCCGAACGACGGCGCCATAACTCGTGGTCATGTCCTGCGCTTTTTCCTTGTAACGCGAGCCCTCGCCGATGGTGAGGTAAATCTTATCGTCCGGCCCCCACACGAGTCGCCCGCCGAAATGGTGGCCGGTGTCTTTGCTCGGAACGGCGTTGTAGATCGGCGTCAGGTCGGAGATCGCGGCGCCGTCGAACGTCGCCTTCGCGATCCGCGTTCCGTTCGCTTTTCGATCGCCATGGGCGTAGGACAGAAAGATCGTCTGGTTGCTCTCGAAATCAGGGTGCAGAAGAATATCGAATAGGCCGCCCTGGTTCCAGGCGACCACCTCCGGCGCCCCCGGCACCGGCGCGTCCTGCAGGACGCCGTCCTTGACCAATCGAACGGCCCCGGATTTCTCTGTAATCAACATGTCGCCATTGGGGAGAAACGTAATGCACCAGGGGCTGTCGACGCCCTCGACGATCGTCGTGACTTCAAGCTTGAGAGCCCCCTCTGGCGCGGGTTGAGCGAGCGTTTTTTGCAGCTTGCTGTCGCCGCCGCCTTTGGCCGCCAGAGCAGGCGCAGTGCCGGCGGAAAATAGGGCGACCGCGGCGACGCCCGCGAGGAACGTCGTTGATTTCATCGACATGACCAAGTTTACCTCCCACAATGGATGAACTACATCGGTATTGGTCTAAAGGGGGCGCCGTCAATGACGCCAGGGAACAATCGCGTGATTTCCCAGGGTTTTGGCTGAGTTTCGCCGCCTCTAACGCGCCCGAGGGATTGGGTGCGACGCAAAAAAGGATGAGGCACTCGTGTTAAGGGCATTATTGGCATATTTCGCCGCTGTGGCGACGACCTGCGTTTTCGCGTCGGGTTTTTATACCCAACAAGTGATCGCCAAGCAGGCGGCGATCGGCGCGGAATACACCCTTGGACAACAGGCAGAGACCTATTTCGCTAATTTTAAGGGACTAGTATTTGGGCCTGCGCCGTCATTCTCGATGATTTTGGCGGTTGCCTTGGCGATCGGTTTTGTCGTCGCCGCATTGGTCAAACGCATCCTCCCTGGGCTCGCCGCCATCGCATATCCCACCGCCGGCGCAGCGTCGGTCTTCACCACCATCTATTTGATCGAAAACGTCTTGCTCGGCGGCGGCGTCGGCGCGATCGGCGGCGCCAGGGACGCGGTCGGCATGGCGCTTCAGGCGCTGGCGGGCGGCCTTGGCGGCCTCGCCTTCTCGCTCGTCGCGCGATCTGGACGCTGACGGTCCGCCCTGACTGTTATGGATGACGACCTTCCCCAACTCATTCGCAAGACCGCGGCCCAGGTTCGGTTCCGCGACTTCCTATGGTCGTTGGCGATCGCCACCGGCATCATGGGCGTCATTGCGTTTTCGATTCCGGCGCTGAATTGGTGGCTTCCGGCCGCCGGATGGTTATCGTTCTTCATCTCCCTCGCAGTCCGATATCGCTTTGCGTCTAATCGCGCTTGGGCGGCGCCGGTGCAGCGGATCATCGAGGGCGAAATGAACGCCCAGCAGGCCGAGCTGCAATCTTTGCGTCTCGCCCGGGGGGTCGCCCAGGCGCTGCCGGAGCCCTTGTTTATCCTTGATCGCGAAGGCGCCATCGAACACGCTAATCCGGCTGCTGAGGAGTTCGTCAACGCCACTGACGTGCAGAACCGACACTTCACGTCAGTGATGCGCGCGCCTGACGTTTTTGAAGCTGTTCGCAGCGTCGCCGCCGGCGCGCCAGCCCATGCCGTTGAGTTTTCCTCGCTTGGATCGGTCGAGCGTCATTCCCGCGCCTTTATCGCTCCATTAGGAGACAACGACGCGCCGGAGCGCATCCTCGTTTATTTGCGCGACCTCACTAGCGAGCGCCGGGTGGAACAAATGCGCGTGGACTTCATCGCCTCGGCCAGCCATGAGTTGCGCACGCCCCTCGCCTCGTTGCTCGGGTTTATCGAAACCTTGCGCGGCCACGCGAAATCCGATCCCGCTGCACAGGAAAAATTCTTGGGCATCATGCAGACCCAAGCTGAACGGATGCAGCGCTTGGTCAGCGATTTGATGTCGCTTTCTCGGATCGAGCTGCAAGAACATGTCCGCCCTGACGAAAACGTCAATCTGCGAATCGTCGCGGAAGAGATCGTCGAAAGCCTCAGTCCACTGATTGATACCCGCGGCGCCACCGTTTCGATCCATCATCAAGCGACGCACGAAGTTGTCGTCGCCGGCGACAGAGACCAAATCATGCAGGCGGCGCAAAATCTGATCGACAATGCGATCAAATACGGCGGCCAAGAACCGACAATCGACGTCCATATAGGCGCAGGAGAGGCGCCGGCTATGGAGGGCGATGGCGTCAATCGCATTGGCGACTCGGTCGACCAGCTTTCAGCGCGACTGATGAGCGACCGCAGCACCCTTGGGTACCTTCAGGTGCGCGATCAGGGCAAAGGCATCGCGCGCGGCTTCCTGCCGCGTCTGACCGAACGGTTCTACCGCGTCAATGTGGAGGACAGTAAGCGAGCCGGCGGCACTGGCCTTGGGCTCGCCATCGTCAAGCACATTCTCAATCGGCACCAAGGCGGTCTTTCGATCGAAAGCGCCGAGGGCGTCGGCGCCTCATTCACCTGTTATTTTCCCCGCGCGAAAATCGACGCCTCCAGCGTGGCGTCAGAGGAATAACGCCCTCGTCAGCGCCTGATGCGACGACGCCTGCGGCGGCGTTTTCCCGTATTGGCTGCATAGGTGCTAATTTCTGATTGAATATTACGCGAAGGGCATGCACTGTGTGCGCAAAATGACGCAGGTCATCGCTTTTATTGAACTTTTTGCCCCATCTGGCGGCAATTCCAACAAGGCAACAAATACTTGTCACAAACCAGGTGCATAGCCACGTCAAATTTTGCGCAAAAGAAAGAAACTCAACCATGCGCGCGACTGCAGTGGCGAACAAAGCAATGAAAATGCGGGCTCTCGACGTCGAGATCTCGCAAATGAGCGCGCTCGCCGAAAAACAATTGAACGACGCGATCACTGCTTTCGAACGGCGTGACTTAGCGCTCGCGAGCGACGTGGTCGACCACGACAAGCTTATCGACAACGCCCAGCATCATATTGAGCAGGATGCGATCGCCATTCTTGGCTCGGAAAGATTGCAAGGACTGGCGCTGCGCGAAGTGCTGGCGGCCATTAAAATGGCGTCGGAATTGGAGCGCATCGGCGATCTGGCGAAAAATGTCGCCAAACGCACGAAAGTGATCAGCCGGGAGCCGATTAGCGACGACGTCAGCGCCGGGACCGCCGTGATGGGCAGGCAGAGCCTGTTGCTCGTTTCCGACGTGCTCGATGCTTTCAGCGCGCGCAACGTGCAAGCCGCGAAGGCTGTTTGGGGCGCCGACGACAATATCGACGAACTCTATAACTCGCTGTTCCAGGATACGTTGACGGCGATGATGCAGGACCCGACCCAGGTTAACGCCTGCACGCAACTTGTCTTCGTCGCCAAAAATTTCGAGCGGATCGGCGACCACGCCACCAATATCGCCGAGATCCTGCATTTCATCGTCACCGGCGACCTATTGCACGATGATCGGCCGAAAGGCGATGAAACGGCCGTGACTTCAGTCGCCCTTCAAGATAGCTAGTATCGAGAGAGCACCGCCGACTGGAGACGATTCGGAGAGTGACCTATGGCTAACACCCACGTTCTTGTCGTTGAGGACGAAGAGGCGATCGCCACTCTACTCGACTATAATTTAGGCAAAGAAGGCTTTCAGGTGACCATCGCCAGCGACGGCGAGGAAGCGATGGTGCGCGTCGCTGAAGCCCAACCAGACATCATCATCTTGGACTGGATGCTGCCGAAGCTCTCCGGAATCGAAGTCTGCCGCCAACTGCGATCGAAGTCGGAGACCCGCAACGTGCCTGTCATCATGTTGACGGCGCGGTCGGAGGAAGCCGATCGCATTCGCGGGCTCGAGATCGGCGCCGACGACTATTTGACGAAGCCGTTTTCGACCAATGAATTAATCGCACGGGTGCGCGCGGTGCTGCGACGCATTCGTCCAGCCTTGGTCGAAGATCAAGTCACACATGGCGACATCCGAATTGACCGCAACGCGCACCGGGTTTGGCGGGCCGACGATGAAATTCATCTCGGACCGACGGAGTTCCGCCTGCTGGATCATTTGATCCAACACCCGGGCCGGGTGTTTTCACGCGAGCAATTGCTGAACGCCGTATGGGGGTCTGACGTGTTCGTCGAAGTGCGCACCGTGGACGTTCATATTGGCCGCCTGCGCAAGGCGCTGAACAAGTCCAAGAAGGGCGATCCCATCCGCACCGTCCGATCCGCCGGCTACGCGCTGGACGCAACGTCCTAATCGGCGGATACGCTCTGATCTTTTGATTGGCCTAAAATCGCCGGGTTCAACAGTAGTCGGACCAATACGGCGATGGAGCCGAGCAGAATAAGAACGCCTGGCGCGCCGCCGAGATTCGACAGCATCCTGATGCCGTCAATGCCGTTAGTCGCCGTCATTATGAATGACACCGCGCCGATTAATGCGCCCCAAAAGATCTTGATCCATTGTCCTTGGCCGGCGAGCTCGTCGCTCTGCCGTCCGGCCCGCAAACAGACGCTGGCGATCGAATGGGTGTTGGAGTCCATCGCCGTTACGAACGAAATATAGGTGGTGAATATCAGCGCCAGACTAAGCCCGGCGGCGAACGGCAGAAAATCGAACACCGCGTAAATGACGGACTCGGGGCCGAGGCTTTGCAGCGCCGCCTGCAAGACGCCAGGCTGCGCCGCCTCGATGGACAAAGTGGCGCCGCTGAAAATCGTCATCCATATGATCGAGAAACACGCCGGCGCAACGAGCGAGAACAGGACGAATTCGCGAACAGTATACCCAAACGCGATCCGGCCCAGGAACAATGACGTAATTGGCGCCCACGCCATCCAATTGGCGAAATAGAATACTGTCCAGCTGCGCATCCATTCGCGGTCCTCGCCGCCGTCGATCATTACGCTGCGCGGCAGAAAATCCGCGACATAGTCGACAAGCGCCGCGCCGCCCAATCGCAGGATGTCGACGCTCGGCCCCGCGGCGAAAACCACCAAAGCGAGAAACAAAAATATGCGGATATTCAGGTCCGATAATATTTTGATGCCTTTTTGCAGACCGCTGATCGACGACGCCACATAGGTAAAGACGATGATCAGAATAATCAGGAAACGGATCCCAATGGTGTCATCGACGCCTAACACCCGTTCAGCGCCGCCAGTGAGCGTCAACACGCCGGCGCCAAGAGACGCGGCCACGCCGGCGATAAGCGCGAACAAGGCGAGCGCATCGACGATCGCGGCCCCAGCGCCCTTGCCAAGCGGCCCCCATGCGATCGACAGCGTTCCGCCCAGGGAATAATTCTTGCCAAGATTGTAATAGGCTAGAGCGAAAGCGAGAGACGGCACGGCGTAAATGGCGTAGGGCGTGATCGCCCAATGCATGAACATCGTCGACAAGGCGAAGCGCGCCGCTTCAGGCGAATTCGGTTCGGCGTCAGCGAATTGCGGCGGCCCGGCGACGTGAAACAGCGGCTCGGCGACGCCCCAGAACAAAATTCCCGTGGCGATGGTCGTGCACAGGGTGATCGCGAACCAATTCCAACGCTTGAGAAGCGGCTTGGCGTCCGCCCCGCCAATGCGAACGTTGCCAATGGGAGAAATCAGAATAGCGACGATCGTCGTCACCGAAAGCGCCGCGCCGCTCGTGATCAGCCAACCGAAATTCTTGAGGATGAAGTTGTTGATCGCAGTGGCGCCCGCGAGAAAGGCGTCAAAACTGATCACGCTGAACGCCAAGGCCACCAACAGCAAGAAGGCCGGCGGCCAGAACACCAATGGCCGGATGTCGCTAAACGCTCGCATTTGGATAGTCAGTCTCCCACAGATCGATGGTCGCGCATCGCCGCCGATCCATGCTGGGGTCATCGACAGACAAAAAAAGGGCGCGCTAGGCGCGCGCCCTGTCTTTCTATCAAAGGATGGCGACGATCGCAAAAATCTCAGTTCTTGCCGTCGTCCTTGCCGCGAACTTTTTCAAGTGGATCGAATTTGCCGTCGCCTTCGGTCAATTCGTCGTGGGCGAGAACGCCTGCGCCCGCGGCCGCCACCGCGACGCATCCAGACGCCGCGGCGATCATCGCTAACGCAGCCAATCCTTTTAGCCATTTCGCCACGGTCAGCCCCTTTTGTTTCCAGGCCTGACCATAGCATAATGACCCAATAGTCCAAAAACGGCTTATTCGGCCGCCTCTTCGGCTGGAGCCTCTTCAGCGGCGGGTTCTTCAGCTGGAGCGTTAGCAGCTTCTTCAGCGGCTTCCTTCGCGGCCGCTTCTTTCTCGGCTTTTTCTTCAGCGCGCTGTTTCGCTTTCTCGCCCGGCTCGGCTTTTTGCGGATTGTTGCCGCGTTCCCATTTCACCAGATCCTGGGCGGAGAAGAACCGCGCCACGCGATCGGTCGGCTTTGCGCCGACGCCAAGCCAATGTTTCGCGCGGTCAATGTCGAACTTGACCCGGTTCTCGTCATCGCGAGCGAGCAGCGGATTGTAGGTGCCAATCTTCTCGATATAGCGACCGTCCCGCGGCATCCGCGAGTCGGCGACAACGATGGAGTAGAACGGGCGTTTTTTCGCGCCGCCCCGGGCGAGCCTGATTTTCAATGACATGGTCGTTCCTTTCGATTCGTCAATTCACTCAAAGCGTCTTCAATTCAACGGCGCAGTTGCGCCGGGAAAGTCCTTCATCTGACGACGGCGAGGCCATCGGTTATTTCTTCTTGCCGAGGCCAGGCAGTCCGCCCATCGGTCCGGCGCCGCCAAGGCCGGGCGGCAGCGCGCCCTTGCCGGACAGCGCCTTCTCCAGCGCCTCGAAGTCGATATCCTCGGCGTCGCCGCCTTTGCCCGGCTTGC
>CAYWWL010000087.1:0-4119 GCA_964461925.1 uncultured Caulobacterales bacterium
AGCTTCCGTACGCTGGCGGTCGGCGACAGCCTGCGCGATCTCGACGGCCAGGCCGCCGCCCCCGGCGCTGCGACGTCAGCAGGACGGGCCAGCGACATCTCCGTCGCGGTCTCGGTGCACTCGGTTAGGG
The DNA here is from genome assembly GCA_964461925.1 of uncultured Caulobacterales bacterium. Lineage (GTDB taxonomy): Bacteria > Pseudomonadota > Alphaproteobacteria > Caulobacterales > Parvularculaceae > MED-G105. The sequence goes on from CAYWWL010000087.1 coordinate 131, forward strand.
TTGCTCGCAACGCTTGCGCCTTACTCTGATCCTGGTTCCAAACGCCGATCGACGCGTCACACGCGCAGCGGCATCAAGACGTACAGGGAGGTTGGGTTGTCGTCGTCGCGGATCACCGTCGGCGACGACGGATCGGACAGGTTGAAGGTCAAGGTCTCGCCATCGACCTGACCGGCGACGTCCAAGAGATAACGGGCGTTAAAGCCGATCTCCAAGGGCGCGCCTTCGAACTCCACGGACAGCTCCTCAAGGGCGCTGCCGGCTTCGGGATTGTTCACGGTGAGCCGCAGGCGGTCCTGGTCGAGAGCCAGTTTCACCGACCGGGTGCGGTCGGCGGACACGGTGGCGACCCGGTCGACGGCTTTGGAGAAGTCTTCGGTCTCGACGCGCAACGTATGCGGATTATCCTTCGGAATCACGCGCTCATAGTCCGGGAACGAGCCGTCGATCAATTTCGAGGTCAGATAGCCGGCGCCGAAACCGAACCGGATCTTGGTTTCGGACACGGAAATGTCCACCGCGTCTTCGGCGTCGTCGAGCAGCCGGGCCAATTCGGTCACCGCTTTGCGCGGCACGATCACCCCTGGCGCGGCGTCGGCGCCCGCCGGCAACGGCGCGTCGACCCGGGCGAGGCGATGGCCGTCGGTGGCCGCGGCGCGCAGGACTTTCTCCTCGCCAGCGTCGGCCGGGTGGAGATAGACGCCGTTCAGATAATACCGCGTCTCCTCTTGCGACATGGCGAAGCGCGCTTTCAAGAACAAGCGCTTGATCTCGTCGGTGGGGATCGAAAAACTGGTCGCCAGATCGTCGGTGGCCAAGGTCGGGAAGTCCGCGTCGGGCAACACCGCAAGGGAGAATTCCGAGCGGCCGGCGGCGACTTGCAAGCGCGCGTCTTCTTGCGACAGCTCCAAGCGCACCTGGGCGCCGTCGGGCAAGCGGCGGACGATCTCATACAAGGTCAAGGCCGAGGCCGTGGCCGATCCGTCTTGGGCGACGTCGGCGGGGGCGGACTCGGAGATTTCAATATCCAGGTCGGTCGCGGTCAGGGTCAGCGCGCCGCCCTCGGCGTTGAGCAAGACATTGGCGAGGATCGGGATCGTGTTGCGACGCTCGACGACGCTCTGCACATGGCCCAGCGCTTTGACAAGGGCGGATCGTTCAATAGTCACTTTCATGGTCGTGGCGTACTCTCGTTCTATGCGGTCGGTCTATGCCGTCTATGATCCGGTCCGATCCTGCGATCCGTCCCGGCTTATCTGTTCCGGCGCCTGGCGCGCCGCCCTATCCATGCGCCCAAAAATCAACCCTGGCGCGGTTCGTTTTGACCTCAAACCAGTCGATCCGTCCGCGAAAAACGGGGCCTGGCGTCGCAACGCACCTGATGAATTTCGACTTCTCAGGCGTCGGTGTCGAAAGCGCGGACCGGCGATGCGACAGCCCTTGCGACGCGCCGCCGCCTGGCGACTCAACTGGCGAAAAAATGTCCGCACTTATAACCCAAATTCGCCGCAGAAAGCCAGTCTTCAACGCGTCTTCCGAGCCCCGCCGGGGCGGCTTTCGAAGGCCTTCGTCAAGGCGCTTTCCCGATGCGCGCCGTAAGCCCTCTACGCGCCTCGCAGGAACCTCCCATGAGCCTCGCATGAGCATCCGATGAGCCGCCCATGAGTCTTCCAGCGCCGCGATCAAACGACGCCAATTCCTGACGCAACAAAGCGCTCGCGGGCGGACCCGGAGCGCTTTGCTGGTTGGCGGCCAAACGGCCGGTCGAATGTGTCGTCGCGGTTTAGAGACCAAGCGCAGCGCGCATGGCGGCGATATTGTTGCGGAACTTTTCGTCGCGGTCATACAGCGCCTGGGCCCGATCATAGGAGCTCATCGCCGTGGTGTGATCGCGGTTCAACATTCCGGCCAATTGCGGGAAGGATTCGCGCAAGGATTCCCGGCCGACCATGACGAAGGCGTGGCGCGCCTTCGCGATGCGCTGGGGCTGAGCCCGGCCTTGCAGATCTTCCGGCGTCAGCTCGAACGCTTCGGCCGCCGCGTCGAGTAGATCGCGCATGGTCGCCCGCTTGCGCCGGTCGCGCAGGTGCGCCTTCAACGCCACCCGGGCTTCCTCGACGCCGACTTCGATCGCTTTGTCGCGATAGACCAGCGCCAATTGATTGAAGGCGCCGATGGCTTCGCGAATGCTGCGTGGGAAATGCACCGCGACGAACTCGATCGCCTCGTCGGTGATGACGCATTGGCCGGAGAACATGGCGCGGCGCTTCATCAGAACTTCACGGCGCAATTCGTCATTGCCTGGCTCGATCGGCGCCGGCAAGCCGCCGGCCAACCGACCGGTGAGCCGATCATTGAGGCCAAGCTCTTTCAAGCCTTCCGGCGACTGTTCGCCGGCGATCACCAATTGCCGGCCTTTGATCGGCAGCGCGTTGGCGAGGTTGAGGATTTCCTCCTGGGTGCGCGCGCAGGTCTTCAGCAAGTGGATGTCGTCGATCAAGACGAGATCGCGCTCGTGCAAGCGCCGGTGCAAGGAATGCAATTTGTTCGACCGCGCCGCCGTGCCGAACACGTCGCGCATGTCCGAATAGGTGAAATAGGCGCAGCCCTCGCCTGGGTGTTTGGCGTTCCAAGCATTGGCGATGGCGTGCAGAAGGTGCGTCTTTCCGGACCCGGACGGACCATAGATGTAGATCACCTCGCCGCCGGCGTTGTCGAAAATGGCGCGCTGAGCCGCGGCGTAAGCGAGCATATTGGTGGCGTCGACCGCGAACGCGTCGAATTGCAGGCGCGTGTCCACTTGCGACAGAATATCGTCGAGGCTTGGACCGGTCTCTTCTTGGCGCGCCGGTTTCTCGGCGCGCGCCGCGAACCCATTGGCGCCGCCGAAGAATTTGTCTTTCGACGCGGTTGGCGCGCTCGTCGTCGACGCCGACGACGCGGCGCGCGAGGCGTTGACGCTCAAGTTTTGACGCGCGCGAATGCTCAGCGTCTTCACCGGCGCGATCTTCTCGCACCAGACCATCAGCATGGTGCGTCGGTATTGTTGATTAAGGCGGTCCGCTTTGATCCGCGACGGCGTCGAAAGCGTGACCACTTCCTCGGCCTCATTGACGTCGTCGACCGTTAGGTCCGACATCCAAGATTTAAAAACGGTCTCTCCATAGCGGTCTCGCAACGTGCTCTGAAACGCAGCAAACTTTTCGCCCATGCCGTCGACACAGTCGTTCGTCATTATTGGTAGTCCCCAAAATGTATAAAATTCGAGAGCGCAAAAAAGTCCCGCACGACCCTTCTTAACGCCTCACCCGGATTACGCAGTGGCCTGGTATCGCAGACCGAAGAAAACCTACAAGTGGTAGAAGACCTCAGCCTGGTAAGCGCTCGCCGCGGCGACGATAAAGTTGCTACTTCGTCGCGCCGCCGACCGTCCAGACGTCATATCCCAGTCCTTGTTCGGGCGCCAAATGAACAATTGAATATCTTTCAAAGCTGACGCCCCGTCATGTTGGATTTTCTCTGTACGCAACATTTTTTGGGAGGTCGACAATAAATGTCAGTACCCGTCTCTCTCCCTATGGTTGAAAGCTTATGCGCACGGGCCGGGATTATCAAGCGGTTCAATCGCCTTCAAGGCGTATTTTTGACAGTTTTTTTTCTTGAAAATTGATAACCATGAGAAAAACAAGAACTTAGCAAAATTGTGCAACTGTCGGCTTTTTATCGGCGCGCCGCGCAATAGGTGCGTCACGCAATTTATGCGCACTTTCCGCACGGATTAATCGCCAGATTGTCCCTTGAAACGCCGGACAAACAAAAATGAAGGCGCCGTCAACGGCGCCTTGCATGAAGGATTTTAAATTGTCGGTAGATCGGCTTGCGGCTTACGCCGAGAGCGCTTTCACGCGACTGGAAAGACGCGACAATTTCCGCGACACCGTCTTCTGGTGAAAGACGCCTTTGGTCACGGCGCGCTGCATTTCCGGTTG
>CAYWWL010000087.1:4138-7046 GCA_964461925.1 uncultured Caulobacterales bacterium
GGAACGCGGCGTCGGCCGCCGCTTTGTCGCCGGACGCGATCGCATCTTCGAGTTTCCGCAAGAACGTGCGTACGCGCGAGCGACGTGATTTATTCACGGCGGTCCGGCGAGCAATTTTGCGCACCATTTTTTTAGCGGAAGACGTATTAGCCATAGGACTCTTCGATTGCGATCAATTGTTTGGAAACGAGGCGGCGGATATAGCCCACATAATTTCGCCGCGTCAACGCCTATAACGCAGGAAATATCGGAAAAGTCGGTTTTATTGCAAATCCCGCGAATTCCCGGCCGGTGGCGGGCTTTTGCGCCGTTTCAGGCCTAGCGCTGACAGACGCCGCAAAAGAATGTCGAACGTCCCGATTGCACGATCCGACGCACCGGCGCGCCGCATTTAACGCATTCCTCGTCGGCCCGGTCATAGACCTGGAAACGATGCTGGAAATAACCAAGGGCGCCATCGGCGGCGGCGAAGTCCTTTAGCGAGGAACCGCCGGCGTCGATCGCCGCCCGCAACACCTCGATCACCGCCCGATGCAGCCGCACCGCCCGCGCGCCGGCGACGCTGGCGGCGGTCCGCCGCGGGGAGACCCCGGCCATGAACAAAGCCTCGCAGGCGTAAATATTGCCGACGCCGGCGACCACGCGCTGGTCCAAAAGCGCCTGTTTAATGGGCGTTTTCTTGCCTTTCAGCCGCGCGGAGAAATCCTCGGCGGAGAACCCGTTCGACAACGGCTCCGGCCCCATGGCGTGAAAATGCTTGCACGCGTCGAGGCCGTCGCTGGGAGCGATGTCCATAAAGCCGAAGCGCCGCGGATCATTGTAGATAATCTCCGCCGCGCCGTCGGGGCCTTCGGTGCGCAACACCACATGGTTGTGTTTCGGATCCACGTCCTTGGCGTGATAGAATTCGCCCGGCCGCGTGGCGCTCGCCGCGGCGGCGATGGAGAACCGGCCCGACATGCCGAGATGCATGATCACGGTCTCGTCGGTGGACAGCTCCACCAGCAGATATTTGCCGCGACGATCGAGGCGAACCACGTCGGCGCCGGTCAACCGCGCGGCGAAACCATCTGGCAAAGGAAAGCGCAGGTCCGGTCGCCGGCATTCGACCGCGGCGATGCGCGCGCCGACCATCACTGGCGCCAGGCCGCGCCGCACGGTTTCAACTTCAGGCAATTCAGGCATAGCGTCTGCATAGCCTATTATCGCCCTGGGCGGGAATTGAATTTGCGCCCATGCGGCTAATCGCGCCGCTGACGGGGCGGACGGATTTGACCCGCGTCGTGGGATGGGCGAGCATTGCTCCCGGGATTGAGAGGGGCGACACGACAATGACGGGCGATATCAACGACGATCAAGCAACAGAGCGCGGGCCCGAGCCGAATATGTCGGGATCTGGCGCTTCGGGATCTGGCGACCACGCCGGTTATGCGGGCAGCGCGATCAGCGGCGGCGAAGGCTACGCCGTGGCCAACCATTCGAGCATCGGCCAGATGTTGTGGATCGGCTTTTACACCACGCTTCTCAACGCTCTCACCCTAACCCTGTTTCGGTTCTGGGGCCGGACCCAATTCCGGCAGCGGCTGTGGTCGGACACCCTGATCGACGGCGAGCCGATCGAATACACCGGCAAAGGCTCGGAGCTGTTCTTCGGCTTTCTCTTGGCGATCGTCGTGCTCGGCCTGCCGACCCTGATCTTCGTCTTCGGCGCGCAATTATTGTTCGGGCCCGCCGGCGCCGGCGCCATCGTCGGTCTTCTATATCTGTTTATCTTCGTGCTGATCGGCATGGCGCTGTTCTTGGCCCGGCGTTACCACCTGTCGCGGACCCGGTTCCGGGGATTGCGCTTCGCCCAGACCGGATCGGTGTGGGGCTACGGCTTCGCCGCGTTCGGCTATGGCTTGCTCACCGCCGTCACCCTCGGCTGGTTCGCGCCGCTCGCGCGGATCAATCTGTCGAAGCGGAAATGGAACAACGCTTATTACGGCAGTGAGAAGATCCGCTTCGAGGGCACCAAAGACGCGCGCCGGGAGCCGGTCTATCTCAGCTTCGCCACCGCTTGGATCGGCGCGGCGGCGATTTTCATCGGCTGGGGGCTGGCGCTCGGGATCACCGCTGAAGGTCTCGACGTGGACACGGTTGAAGAAAATCCCGCCTTTATCGCGCAAGCGATCCTCACTTTGATTCCCGCGCTCCTCGCCTATGGCATCATCGCCAGCTGGCACGAAGCGGTGATGATCCGGCGCATCGCTAAGAGCATTCATATCGACGGCGGCACCCTGACCTCGCGGATCGGCGCGGTGGACATTCTGCTATTGGCGATCACCAACACCATGTTGATCGTGCTCACCTTAGGGATCGGCTATATGGCGGCGCAGATGCGCCGCTGGCGTCTGATCGCCAATGAAATGTCGATCCTCGGCACGATCGATTTCGAAGCCATCCAACAAAGCGACGCGCCATTGCCGTCCACCGGCGAAGGCCTGGTCGACGGGCTTGATCTGACCAGCGATTTCTAGCGGACGGGGCGTCATGGCGGACACGGAGCACGGGCGGAGCGCCGACGCGGCTGAATTCAAGGGCCGCTATTTCGACGGCGCCAGCGGCGCAGCGCAGCCGGCGACGGCGACCCTCGGTCGGCGCAGCCTCGCCATCGCCATTCCCGGCGCCGACTTTGAATGGCCTTATCGCGGCGCCAGCGCCCGCCACGACGTCAATGGCGAGGTCCGACTTAGCCATCGCGACGCGCCCGGCGCGACGTTGGTGCTGCCTGGCGCCGCGACCCCGGCGTTGCGCGCCCGCGCCGGATCGATGTTCTCCTCGTTCAACGCCAATGCGCGGCTAGCCCTCGTCACCCTCGCGCTGATCGCCGTCGCGCTTTCCACCGGCAACGAGATCGACGTCCTCG